>JBEBCR010000001.1:0-9536 GCA_041157565.1 Planctomycetota bacterium
TGCGCGCGCGCTTCAACCCGCGCAGCTCGACCGGACGCTGCGACATCTTCACGCGCGTCTTGTGCGAAGGACACCCGCGCTTCGACGAGACGCCCGCGGGCTACCACGGCAAGCTCTGGATCGAGATCGCCCCCCTGTCCTTCCCCGTGCGCCTGTCGCGCGGAGATCGCCTGGCGCAGCTGCGCCTGTCGCGCGGGGACGCCGCCTGCGGCAGGGACGAGCTCCTCGCGCTGTGGGAGTCGACGCCGCTCTTGTGGACGCGCGGTCCGCGCGGTTCGCGAGCGGTCGCGCCCGAGGAGGCGCGCATCGACGCGGACGGCGCGCTCGAGCTGTCGCTCGGCCTCCTTGGACGCGATCCCTCCGGCTGGCGCTCCGTCTCGGGCGCGGGCGAGGTCGAGTTCGACCGCGAAGGCGCGCACGATCCAGGCGGGTACTGGCAACCCGTGCGCGCCGAGGATGGCCGCTGCATCCTCGCGCCGGGCAGCTTCCACATCTTCGCCTCGAAGGAGCGGCTGGTCGTGCCGCCTTCCCACGCGGCGGAGATGCTGCCCATCGACGTGGGCATCGGCGAGCTGCGCAACAACTACGCCGGCTTCTTCGACAACGGCTTCGGCTGGCGCGACGGTGGCGACGGCACGCCGGCGGTGCTGGAGGTGCGCGCCCACGACGTGCCCTTCCTCGCCGAGGACGGCCAGCCCTTCTGCCGCCTGCGCTTCTTCCGGGCCCGGGGACGGCCCGACAAGCTCTACGGCGAAGGGCGCGCGTCCTACCAGGACCAGGATCTGACGCTGGCGCGCTGCTTCCGAGCGCAGGGCCGGGGCTGAGAGTCCCCTAGCAGCGGGCGCTCTTGCGCTTGCCGCCGCCGCGCGCGGCCATCTTGGCGATCGTCGCCACGGCGTCGGGGACGCCGCAGGCCGTGCCGCCCATGTCGACCTCGACCGCGCCGAGCGCCTTGGCCACCTTGGTGGCGCGCGCGCGCAGCGCCGGCACGTAGCCGCCTGCGGCGATCACGAAGCCGTTCATCGTGTAGCGCACGCGGTTCTCCGCGCCGCGCAGGTCGGCTTCCACGCGCGCGAGCAGCCGCGTCGCCGCGCCGAGGTCGATCTCGGCGTCGGGACGCGTCGCGAGCCAACCCGACAAGCTCGCCCAGCCGCAGGTCTGCACGCCCGCGTCCTTGGCGTCGATCCACTTCGAACCGAGCGAAAAACCATGCGGTCCGTCGGCGGCCACTCCAGCGACCGAGTACTCGCGCACCATGTACCAGCTGGCCGTCTTCGCCCAGCGCTCGAGGTCCGTCCGCTTCATCCGCGCCGCGTCGGCCATCAATCCCGCGAGGTACTGCGCGTCGCCGTTTCGCGTGTCGTAGAGCTGCAAGGCCAGCTCGTGGTCGCGACCGGCTCGCTTGAGGATGGCCTTCATGTCGGCCACGGACACGCCGAAGAAGGGCTCCTTGGCGCCGTGCTTCAGGTAGATGCGCCTGGTCGAGGGCTTGCCCTTCGACTCGAGCGCCTGCATGGCCTGCGCGAGATCCATGGCGTGCGCGCCGGGGGCGGTGGCGACTCGCTCAGGGCTGGTACAGCTCGATGCTCGTGGGACCGCCGCCGAAGATGTAGGCGCGACCGTCGGCCGCGCCGCCGAGGGCGACGCCGCCCACGCGCGGGGCGGACATCGTCGGGCCGAGGCGCGCGGCGGTGGTCGAGACCAGCTCGGTCGTGGACACGGCGGCGGGCAGGCTGATCGTGCCCGAGAGGATGGCGCCGATGTCGAGCGCGCCCGAGATGCCGCCGGACAAGAGCGCCCGGCCGTTGTTCAACGCCGCCACCGAATGCAAGGCGCGCGGGGCCGAGAGCGTCGGGCCGTTGGCGAACGACCCGAGTCCGCTCGTCGAGTAGAGGCTGGTCGTGGCGATCGAGGTGAAGGCGATCTGCGAGAAGTCGCCCGTCTTCAGCACGCCGCCGAGGTCGGCCGTCAAGCCGCCCGACAGCAGCACGCGGCCGTCGGCGAGGCGCGTGGCGTCGTGCAGGAAGCGTCCGGTCGAGAACAGCTTCGGCAGGGCGCCGAAGCTCGTGCCCGCCGTGTTGGAGACGTAGCCGAGGTTCGACACGTAGGGCACGCCGATCACCTGCACCACGCCCAGTCCGCCGGCGACGAGGATCGCGTTGTTGGCGAGGCGCGTGGCGGTGTGGAAGGCCTTGGGCTCGGGCATGTTCGGGCCGGGCGCGAAGGTGCTCGTCTCGGGATCGAACAACTCGGTCGTGTTCTCGATGGCGCCGAAGAACGCCGCGACGTCGGTGAAGCTCGTCGTGTCGATGCCGCCGGTGACGAGGATCTTGCCGTCGCCGCGCCGCACCGCCGCGGCGCCGAGGCGCGGAGTCGCGAGCGGCGGCAGCGCCGTCGCCAGCGCGGTGGCGGGATCGAACAAGTAGGCCTCGGTGCTGGGCTGGCCGCCGGCGCCGATGCCACCCGCGACGAGGATGCGGCCGTCGGCGAGCTGCGCGCGCGCCGCGAACAGGTTCGCGCTCGGCACGAGCCCGATCGGCGCGACCTCCTGCGTGCACGGATCGAAGGCCGACACTACAGGTCCCGCGCCGCCGACCAGCGCCACGCGTCCGTCGGACAGCGCGAAGGCCTGCCCGAAGGCCGACACGGCGTTGCCGAGCGCCGGGCCCAGCGAGTTGGCGCCGAGGTAGGTGGCGCGGCAGATGTTCGAGACTTCCGGCGAGGGCGCGAGCGCGGCGGCTTGGAAGGTCAAGCGGCCGCCGGTCAGCGCCTGCGTGGTGGCGAAGCTGAAGTTCGCCGTGCCCTGCGCGTTGAGCGTCAAGCCCAAGGTCACTTCGGCCGCCAGTTGGCGCAGCGGGTTGATGTCCAGCGTGATCAGGTCGCTGATCTGCGTCTGGGCCTCGGTGGCGCTGATGAAGAGCAGCACGCGCTGGCCCGGCTGGCCGACCACCTGGGCGGTCGAGGTGCCCGGGGCGGTGGCGGAGAGGACGCGCACGGACAGTTCGGCGGAGGCGAGCGGCGCGACGGCCGCGAAGGCCAAGGGCAGGAAGAGGCTCTTCATGGTGGTGAACGTGGTGCGGCCGGGGACGGCCTTCGCGAGGCGCTGGTGGAGGCTCGGCGCCGCGTGGGCGGCCTGACGGCATCCATCCCAAAAGACTACGCCCTCCAGCGAGGCTGGCAAGCCGAACCGCTGGACCATGGCGCCGCCGCGGCGCTTACCATGGAGCCATGCACGCCTTGCGCGCGTCCACCCTGCGCCACTTCCCGCGCCACGTCGCGGCCTTGTGCCTCGCCGCGCTGTGTTCGGGGCGGCTGGACGCGACGACGCCTGCGCAAGGCGGCGAACCCCGCCCCGTGGACGCGGCCTTGGAGGCGTGGCGAGCTGGGCGGCGCATCGAGGCCCTCGAGCTCGAGGAGGCGCGCCTCGCGGCGGCGCGAGGGTCGAAGCCGGCGGAGTGGCGCCGGCTGGCGGGCTGGCAGCTGGAGCTGCACCGGCCCGCGTCGGCGCTCGCCAGCGCGGAGCGCTGCGGCGCCGACTGCGCCAAGGAACGCGGCATCGCCTTGTTCCTCCTGGCGCGCTACGCCGAGTGCCTGCCGCTGCTCGACCGCGGCGAGGCGCAAGGCGCCTTGATGGCGATCGACGCGCGCGAGGCCCTGGGCGACTTCGCCGGGTCCGACCGCGAGCTGGACGAGGCCCTGGCGCGCTTCGGCCGCGGCGACGCGCGCCTCCTTTCCGCCGAGGGCAGGCGCCACGCACGTCAAGAAAACTGGACAGCCGCCTGCGCCGCCTTCCGCGCCGCGCTGGAGCTCGATCCCTGCGAGGCGGAGGCGCTCCTCGGGCTCGCACGCGCGCTGCTGCGCTCGGGCGCGCGCGAGGAGGGCCTTTCGGCCATGGCGCGCCAGCGCGAGCTGCGCAAGAAGCTCGACGTGCTCGACCACGCGCTCGAGGCGGTCGACCTGCAGCCGATGCACGGGCCCAACTGGACCGCGGTGGGCGAGGCCGAGTTCGGGCTCGGACGGCTCGAGCGGGCGCTGGGCGCCTTCGAGCGGGCCGAGGGCTTGTGCGACGAGTCGCAGCTCGTGCCGAACGCGCTGCGCCACGCCAAGGCGGCGCGCGCGGCGGCGGGGCTCGACTCGGCGCTCGCCGTGCTGCGCCGAGCCCGCGCGCGCTCGGACGATCCGCGCCTCGTCGTGCGCGAATCCGACCTGCTCGCCGAGGAGGGCAGCGTGGCCGAGGCCGCGCGCCTGCTCGAGGAGCTGGTCGCGCGTCGTCCGAGCGATCGCGCGGCGCGCGAGCGGCTCGAGGCCCTGCGGGCGAAGCTGCGGGACGCGCGCAGGCAGGAGCGCGAGCAGTGATCCGAGCCCCGCGTGGCCTGCGCTTGGCGCGGCTCTTCGCCGCCTTGTGCCCCATCGCCTTGGCTGGCTGCCGCGACGAGGCGGCTCCGCGGAGCACGCCCTCCCCCTCCGCGGCGTGGTACGAGGACTCCACGCAAGAGAGCGGCTTGCGCTTCGCGCACGACGCCGGTCGCAGCCCCGAACGCCACCTGCCCGAGACTATGGGCGCGGGCGCCGCCTTGTTCGACGCCGACCGCGACGGCGACCTCGACTTGTACCTCGTGCAGGGCGGACCGATGCCGCCGCAGGGCCCGACGCCCACGAGCTACGGTCCCCCGCCCGCGGGCGCGCCGACCAACCAGCTGTGGCTCAACGACGGCGCGGCGCGCTTCGTGGACGCCACGGCGGGCTCCGGCGCCGCGGCCGACCCCCACCACGGCATGGGCGTCGCCACCGGCGACCTCGACGGCGACGGCTGGGAGGACCTCGTGCTCGCCAACCTGGGGCCGTCCAAGGTGCTGCTCGCCGACGGTCCGGCGCGCTGGCGCGACGCCACCGAGGCGAGCGGCGTGCTCGTGAACGAATGGAGCGCGTGCGCGGCGTTGTTCGACGGCGACGCCGACGGCGACCTCGACTTGTTCCTCGTCTCCTACCTCGCCGTCGACCTGTCCAAGCCCGAGTTCTGCGGCCAGCGCCGCGCAGGTTGGCGCTCGTACTGCCATCCCGACCACTACGCCGGCCTCGGCGACCGCTACTTCGAGAACGACGGCCGCGCGCGCTTCGTCGAGCGCACGCGCGAGGCCGGGCTCTTCGATCCCGACGGCAAGGGGTTGTGCGTGGCGGTGGCCGACGTGGACGACGACGGCGACCTCGACGCCTTCGTCGCCAACGACTCGACGGAGAACCGCCTGTGGAGGAACGATGGCCGCGGCCGCTTCGAGGACGCCACGCTCCTCTCCGGGGTGGGCGTGGACCGCTACGGACGCACCGAGGCCTCGATGGGCGTCGCCACCGGCGACATGGATGGCGACCGCGACATCGACTTGTACGTCACGGGCTTCGACGACGAGTCGGACACCTTCTACGAGAACCTCGGCGAGGCGCTGTTCGACGACCGCACGCACGCCTCGGGGCTCGAGCATCCCACGCGCCTGCCGGTGGGCTTCGGCTGCGTGCTGGTCGATCCCGACGGGGACGGCGACCTCGACCTCGTGGTCGCCAACGGCCACATCCTCGACAACATCCACCTCTACCACGACGGCCAGTCCTTCGCGCAGCCCATGCTGTGCTTCGAGCGCGACGGAGGCGGCTGGAAGGACCGTTCCGCGCGCGAAGGCGAGTTGTGCGGCGCGGCGTGGGTGGGACGCTGCCTCGTCTCGGGCGATCTCGACGGGGACGGCGACGAGGATCTCGTCCTGACCGAGAACGGCGGCCCGGCGCGCGTCTTCCTGCGGCGCGGCTCCGAGGCGCGCATGCTCGCGGTGCGCGGCCTGCCGCGCGGGACGCGCGTCGAGCTCGAGCGCGACGACGGCGTCGTGCTGGCGCGCGACGCGCATCCGCAACCTTCCTACTTCGGCGCTTGCGAGGAGACGCCCCGCTTCGGCCTCGGCGCCGCGCGGGCCGTTCGCCTGCGGCTGCGCGTCCCTGGCGGAGCGTGGGGCGAGCTCGCCGTGCCGGCACTCGGTCCGGGGGAGGCGCGGCTCGAGCGGGACGGCGCGGGCTGGCGGCTGGCGGGATTCCGCGAAAAAAAGTGAGAGCCGCCTCCTCGCGCACGCCGCGCGCCACGCGTGCATGATGCGCGCTCGCGCGCGTGCACGCGTGCGAGCGCGCACGCGTGCGAGGCGGATCGGAGGCTTGCCGAGTCCGGCGGCGGCTCGTATGGTTCGCCCGGCATGACGAACCTGATCATCGTCGAGTCGCCGACCAAGGCGAAGAAGATCCGCGACTACCTCGGCAAGTCCTACAAGGTGCTGGCGAGCCAGGGCCATGTGCGCGACATCCCGAGCTCGAAGGAGATCCCGGCCAAGTACAAGGGCCTGCCTTGGGCGCGCCTGGGCATCGACATCGACAACGACTTCGCGCCCATCTACGTCGTCAGCGAGGACCGCCGGAAGCAGATCAAGGAGATGCGCGAGGCGCTGGAGTCGGCCGAGGTCGTCTACCTGGCGACCGACGAAGACCGCGAGGGCGAGGCCATCGCCTGGCACCTGCTCGAGGTGCTCAAGCCCGAGGTGCCCGTCAAGCGCATGGTTTTCCACGAGATCACCAAGTCGGCCATCCAGAAGGCCGTCGAGACCGCGCGCCAGCTGGACGACAACCTCGTGCAGGCCCAGGAGGCGCGCCGCGTGCTCGACCGCCTGTACGGCTACCAGGTCTCCCCGCTCTTGTGGAAGAAGATCGCGCAGGGCACCTCGGCCGGGCGCGTGCAGAGCGTCGCCGCCAAGCTGCTCGTCGAGCGCGAGAAGGAACGCATGCGCTTCGTCTCGGCCGAGTGGTGGGACGTCAAGCTCAAGCTCGAGAAGGCCGGCGCGGCCTTCGAGGCCGAACTCGCCTCCATCGGCGGCAGGAAGCTCGCCCGCGGCGGCGACTTCGACGAGTCCGGGCGCCTGAAGAAGAAGGACGCCCAGGTGTGGGACGCCGCCACGGCGAAGGCGCTGGGCGAGGCGCTGCGCCGCGGCTCCTTCCGCGTCGACGGCCTCGAGCGCGAGGCGAAGACCTCGCATGCCCGCGGCCCGTTCACGACCTCGACCTACCAGCAGGAGGCCGGCCGCAAGCTCGGCCTGCGGGCGCAGGATGCCATGCGCGTGGCGCAGCGGCTGTACGAGAACGGCTACATCACGTACATGCGCACCGACTCGATGTTCCTGTCGGGCGAGGCGCGTTCCGCCGCCGCGCGGCTGGTCGAGGAGCTGTACGGCAAGGAGTACCTGCCGCCCTCGCCCAACTACTACGGATCCAAGAAGGGCGCGCAGGAGGCGCACGAGGCCATCCGTCCCGCCGGAACGAGCTTCCGCCACCCCGAAGAGGTGGCGGCCGAGCTGGGCGCAGGCTCCATCGAGGCGCGCGTGTACGAGATGGTCTGGAAGCGCACCCTGGCGAGCCAGATGGCCGAGGAGCGCTACACCTCGATCGTCGCCAACTTGTCGACGGACTCGCCGCAGGGACGTGTCCAGGCCGTGGCGCGCGGACGCACGACCGACTTCGCGGGCTACCGCCGCGTGTACGTCGAGGGCAGCGACGATCCCGAGGCGGCGCTGGACGAGCGCGAGAAGCCGCTGCCGCCGCTCGCCCTCGGCGACGCGGCCAAGGTGCTCGACGCCGTGCCCGAGAGCCACAAGACGACGCCGCCCTCGCGCTACACCGAAGCGTCGCTGGTGGCCAAGATGGAGGAGCTCGGCATCGGCCGTCCTTCGACCTACGGCGCGACGATCGAGACGATCACCTCGCGCGGCTACGCCGAACTGCGCGGCAAGACGCTGGTCCCGCAACCGCTGGGCTTCGCCGTCGTCCAGGCGCTCGAGATGCTCGAGCCGCAGCTGGTCGACTACGGCTTCACCCGCGACATGGAAGGCGAGCTGGACAAGATCGCCGAAGGGCAGCTGTCGCGCAGCGCATTCTTGAAGGGCTTCTGGTCGGGCTCCACCCCCGGACTCGAGCGCATCGTCACGCAACGCGCCGAGGCGCTCGATCCGCGCACGATCTGCTCGATCCCCATCGGCGAGCACGCCGGCCAACCCGTCGTCATGCGCGTCGGCAAGTTCGGCACGTACGTGCAGCACGGCGAGGTGCGCGGCGCGGTCCCCGCCGGCGTGGCGCCGGACGAGGTGACGGTCGAGGCGGCGCTGCAGTGGATCGAGACCAGCAAGAAGAAGGACCAGCCCATCGGCCTGCACGAAGGCCTGCCGGTCTACGTGCGCACAGGCAAGTACGGGCCCTACGTGCAATGGGGCGACGAGCCGAAGCAGGAGGACGGGCCGAAGGCCCCGAAGGCCAAGCGCAAGAAGGGCGATCCGCCCGCTCCCAAGGCGCCCAAGGTCAAGCGCGTCTCGCTGTTCAAGGACATGGATCCGTCGAACCTGCCGCTCGAGACGGCGGTGCTGCTCCTGGCGCTGCCCCGCGCCCTCGGCGTCGATCCCAAGGACAACCGTCCGATCCGCGCGGCCAACGGCAAGTTCGGCCCGTACCTCATGAAGGAGCCGCTCGACGACGGCAAGCCCGAGTACCGCCGGCTCAAGAAGGAGTCGGAGCTCCTGACGGTCACCTTGGAGGAGGCGCTCGCCCTGTTCGCCGTGCAGCCGCAGAAGCGGACGTTCGGCCGCGCGGCCGCCACGCCCAAGGACCCGATCGCGGTGCTGGGCCCTGACCCCGCCACGCAGAAGGAGATCCGCATCCTCGAGGGCAAGTACGGCCCCTACGCCACCGATGGCGAGACCAACGCCACGCTGCCCAAGGGCGAGGACCCCAAGTCGACGACGCTGGAGCGCGCGGCCGCGCTCCTGGCGGAGAAGCGCGCCAAGGGACCGTCGAAGAAGCCGGGACGCAGGCGCGCGGCGCGCAGCTGAGGCGGGCGCGCGGCGTCAGGCGTCGCGCTTGCCCACCAGCGTCTTGCGCATGGCGCGCAGCAGGATGAGCATCACCGCGACGAAGGCGAGCAGCACGCCCAACGCGCGAAGGAAGAATGACAGGTTCTGGAACGTCTCGGCGAGTGAGTACTTGACATCGTCGTGCACAACGACGAGACCGCTGGACAGTCGACTCGACTCCACCAGCCATCGATCGCTGGTGGTGCGCATCACGTCAGCCACGACGGTCAGCAGCACTCCCAGAAGCCCGCCCCAGACGAGCCGCGCGTAGTTCAGGCGATTCAGCCACTGCGGGATCCAGTCCGGCCCATCATCCTCGACGGAGCGTCCCGTCCCGACGCGCCCCTCCTCCGCGCGCTGGCCGCGCGAGGCACGAGTGGCGGAGGCGAGTTCCCGCGCCGAATCCTTGGACAGCCGCCGGAGCTTGGCCTCCACTGCGGAGTCGAACTCCAAGGGCGCCTGCGGAGCCGGCAGGCGCGAACCGCATTTAGAGCAGAAGGTGTCCTTGGCGTCCGCGGATTGGCCACAGTCGGGGCAGGCTCGCTTGGCCTTGGGCAGGCCACGTCCGCAAGCCGGACACGGTTGCGACGAACGCTCTAGGGCGGTTCCACAATCGAT
>JBEBCR010000002.1:0-5285 GCA_041157565.1 Planctomycetota bacterium
GGGCGAAGGGCGCGCGCCGGTCGGGATGCGACTCGAAGGCCTCGAGCAGCGCCTCGGCGTAGGCGCCATGGTCCTCGTCGGCGACGCAGACGACGTTCGGCGCTCCCGCGCGCGCGCCGCAAGCGCCCAGCCGCGCGCCGAAGACCGCCTCCACCACGCGCCGCGCGTGCGCGATCGCCCCGCCGCCTCGCGGGGCGCGCACCACGCGACCGTGGGGCGCGCGCCACGGCGCCGCCGCGCCCACAAGCGAGCGATCGAGTCCTTGGAGGATGGAGACGAGGCCGACGGGCAACGACTCCGCCAAGGGCAACAGGCAGTCGCCGGCGGCGCACAGGCGCGGATCGGGCGCGAGCACGCAAGCCCGTCCGGCGCGCAACGACTCGAGCAGTTCCAGCAGCAGGCCCTCGAGGCCCGCGCTCCAATGCGGCGCGACGAGCGCCCAGTCGGAAGCCGCGTCGACGCGCTCCAACACCGCCTCGCGCTCGAGCAATTCGAGCAAGCGCAGCCGCGCCGCCTCGTGATCGGCGACGAGCGCGGCGCGCGCGCGCCCGGTGTTGCCGGCCAGTTCGTCGAAGGCGGTCTCGCTCGGCGCGCTCGAGCGCACGGCCTGCAGGAGGATCTCGTGGCGCCGCGCGCTGGAGATCGCGCGCCATGCTTCCGCGGCCGCTCCTCCAGCGGCGCGCGCGGCGCTCCATTCGTGCGCGCCGGCGCGCGGCCAACGACCGAGCAGGCGACCGGAAGCGGGCGCGTGCACGTCGAAGGTGGCGCCGGAGCGCGCGGCGAGGCGCTGGCCGGCGATCAGATGGCGTTGGCGGGAGTCCATTCCGATGCTGGTCCACGAGATTGTGCGCGAACTGCCGGCGCCCAGGCGAGAAGAAGCCCGCAAGCTGCTGCACGGCAGGCCGCGCCGAGCGTCCTTCAGCATGGGGGCGAGCGCGCGCGCAGCCCCGGTCAAGGGCTGGGGGCCAGGCCGGACTCGACCGCCTGGCGCGCAGGGCCGGCCACGGACGCCAGGCGCGAAGCAGGCTTGGGCGGCGCCCATCCAGGAGGAGCAGGCGACTCGAACTTGCCATCAACGCGGAGCACCCCGTCGCGCAGCCGCGCGGGATCGTCTTGTCGCGCACGTGGCCGCGAGGACCGCGTCGGGGCCGCTCCTGCTCCGCGCCGCGGGGCGCCATGCGCCCGGCTCGACGCCGGCACGAGGACCGGGCTCGACCCTCGCAGGGAGCGCGCACAATCAACGGGGCCAGCATCTCTGCTAGGCTCATCCCGTGCCCACCCCTCCGCGCCTGCGCTTCGCCCGCCACATGCGCATGTCCTCCGGCAAGGACTTCGACCGCGCCTTCCGCCTCGGCGGTCGCGCCAAGGGCAAGCTCGTCTCCGTGGTGGCGGCCGCCAACGGCGGCGAGCACACGCGCCTCGGCCTGTCGGTGGGGCGCGCCTGCTGGAAGGGGGCCGTGCAGCGCAACCGGGTGCGACGGGTGTTCCGCGAAGCCTTCCGCTTGTCCTACGCGGACCTGCCCAAGGGCTGCGACCTCGTGCTCATGCCGGCGGCGCCGCGGCTCGCCCCCACCTTGGCCGCCGTGCAGGCGGAGCTGGGCGCGCTGGCGAAGAAGGCCTGGGCCAAGCGCAAGGCGCAGGACGCCGCGCCCGGAGCCCGCGCCGGCGCGTCGGGGGGAGCCGCGGGTCCGTGAGCGCCAAGCCGCGATCGGGCGCCGACGGGCTGCCGCGCGCCGCCTCGCCCGGCGCCTTCGTGCTCGGCCTGCCCATCCGCGCCTACCGGCGCTGGATCTCCCCGTTGAAGCCGCCGATGTGCCGCTTCGCCCCCACCTGCAGCCAGTACGCGCTCGAAGCGCTGCACGTCCACGGCTTGTTCAAGGGCGGCGCGCTTGCCTTGTGGCGCGTCTGCCGTTGTCATCCCTTCTCCGAACCCGGCCCGGATCCCGTGCCGCCCCGCCGAGACTCCGCCAGCGAACGATGAACCAGACCCAACTCCTCGCCACCAGTTCCCTCCTGCTCCTTGGCGCCTGCGGCTCGACCGAGTCGAGCGTCGTCGAAGCCGCCAGCGACCGCCCCAAGGCGCCCAGCGAGCCCATCGAGGGCCTCGAGCGCGTCGACCACCTGATCCTCGAGGGCGAGACGCACTTCGCGGGCCTGTGGAAGGTCACCAGCGGCATCGAGAACGCGGCCGAGGGCTACTGGAGCTTCGATGGTTCGCGCCTCGTCATGCAGGTGACGGACAAGAGCGGCGGCTGCGACCGCATCTGGACCACCGATGGCCGCGGCGGCATGGCGCCGGTCTCGAGCGGCAAGGGCGTCACCACCTGCGCCTACTTCCTCCCCGGCGACCAGGAGGTGATCTACGCCTCCACGCACGCCTTCCACGCCGACTGCCCGCCGCCGCCCGACAAGAGCCAAGGCTACGTCTGGGCCATCCACCCCGAGTACGACATCTACGCCAAGGACCTCGCCTCCGGCGCGGAGCGCGCCCTGACGACGGAGTGGGGCTACGACGCCGAAGCCACCGTGTCCCAGAAGGGCGACCGCATGGTCTACACCAGCACGAAGAGCGGCGACCTCGAGCTGTGGACCGCCAACCTCGATGGAAGCGACGCGCGCCAGGTCACCGACGAGATCGGCTACGACGGCGGCGCCTTCTTCAGCCACGACGGATCGAAGCTCGTCTTCCGCTCGACGAGCTTCACGCCCGAGAAGCGCGAGGCCGAGATCGCGGAGTACAAGGCGCTCCTGAAGCGCTGGCTGGTGCGTCCGTCGCGCATGGAGATCATGGTCTGCGACGTCGACGGCTCGAACCGCCGCCAGGTGACGAACCTCGGCCGCGCCAACTTCGCGCCCTACTTCTTCCCGGACGACAAGCGCATCGTCTTCTCCACGAACCACGCCGACCCCGATCGGCGCGGACGCAACTTCGACCTGTACGCCGTCGACGTCGACGGCGGGAACCTCGAGCGCATCACGCGCCACGAGGAGTTCGACGGATTCCCGATGTTCTCGCCGGACGGGCGCTGGCTGGTGTTCGCCTCCAACCGCGGCGCGACGCGCTCGGGGGAGACGAACCTCTACATCGCGCGCTGGAAGTGAGGCGGCGCCGGGGCGCGCGCTCAGCGCGCCCCGCGGCTCGACAGCGTCGCGGTGACGCGCTCGAGCTGGCCGTCGCGCAGGTAGCCGACCTGCACGAGGTCGCCCGGCTTCTTGGTCTGCAGCACCCACATGAAGTCGTAGATGTCCTTCACCTCGACCTCGTCCATCTTCACGAGGATGTCGCCCTTGATGAGCCCGGCCTTCTCCGCCGGGCTGCCGGCCGACGTGCCGTCGAGCAGGACGCCTTCGCCCTCGAAGGCGTAGTTCGGCATCGACCCGAACCAGCTCGAGAAGCCGCTGCGCACCTCGCGCCGGCCCTTGTCGTCGAGCTTGGGCGCCAAGTAGGCCATCCTCGGCGCCGCGCCGATGGCGCGCACGACCGCCTCGGACATCAGGACGACCTTGGCGCAGCCCTCGGCCTCGAACTTCTCGTGGTCGTCGGAGGGCTTGTGGTAGTCCTCGTGCAGGCCGGTGAAGAAGTGCAGCGCGGGCACCTCGCGCTTGAGGAACGTGGCGTGGTCGCTGGAGCCGCCGAACGAGGATCCCGAGGCGTTCTGCGACAGCTCGAGTCCCGCCTGCGCGGCGGCGCGTTCGAGGAGCGCGGGGAACTCGGCCGCGCTGCCGGCCGCCAGCACCTGCAAGTCGCCGTCCTTGGCGCGGCCGACCATGTCGTAGTTGAGGTAGGCGGCGATGCTGGCGATGGGTGTCGTGGGTTGCTGGATCCAATGCTCGCTGCCGAGCAAGCCCATCTCCTCGGCGGTCCACCAGGCGTAGAGCACGTCGCAGGGCGGCGCCTCCAGAGCGCAGCCGAAGACGCGCGCCAACTCGAGCAGGGCGGCGCTGCCGGAGGCGTTGTCGTCGGCGCCGTTGTGGATGGCGCGAGCGCCACCATGGAGCGAGCCCGATCCGCCCCAACCGAGGTGGTCGTAGTGCGCGCCGACGACGATGGTGCGCGAGCCATCGACGCCCCTCTGCCGCGCCAGCACGTTGCGCGCCAGCCCCTTGCCGCCGTCGATGTCGCACACGAGGCGCGCGCGCGCGCCGACCTCGAACGGCACCTGTCCGGCGGGGACGCGCAAGGCGCCCTCGAGGTCGCCACCGACCAGATGCGCGCCCGCGCGCTGCGACAGGGCGATCGCCGGCAGGCGCGCCTTGCCGCCCCCGCCACCCGCGTCGAAGGCGAACGGCGCCTCGCCGGCGCCGCGCGAGACCACGACCACGCCCACCGCGCCGCGCCGACGCGCGGTGACCACCTTGTGGAAGATCGTGCCGCCACCGAGCCAGCGGCTGGCGTCGCTGGCGATCTTGGCGTCGGACTTGGCATCCGCCTTCGGGGCCGCCTCGCCCTCGCGCGGCGCGGGTTCGGGCGGCGTGCCGCGCACGATGACGGCGATCTTGCCAGCCACGTCGCGTCCGGCGTAGTCGTCCCAACCTTGCGCGGGATCCTCGATGCCGAAGCCGAGCCACGCCAGCTCGCCCTCGACGACGCCCGCCTCGCCGCAAGCCAAGGGCTGCACGTCGACGGCCTCGCTCCAGGCGGCGGGCACGCCGGGGAACGCGACTTCGAGGCGCGACTCGCCACCGTCCTTGGGCTCGAGTTCGACCTCGAAGTCCTGGAACCAGCCGTTCGAGCCGGCGGGCTCGAGGCCGATGTCGGCGCACTGGCGCGCCAGCCACTCCGCGGCCTCCAGGGCGCCGGGTTCGCCCGCGCGTCGTCCGGCGCGCGCGTCGTCGGAGAGCCAGCGCACGTCGGCTTCGAGGCGCTCGGCGCTCTTCGACAAGCGGTCGGCGAGCGCTGGAGCGCCCGCGATGGAGGAAGAGGCGGGAGCGGCATCGGGCCGCTCGGAGGCGCAGGCGGCGAGCAGCAAGGGCAGCAGGAGGCGCTTCATGGCGCAGAGGATAGGCTCCACGGCCCCGTGGGTGAACGAGCGTCGTCGCGGAATGGCCCGGCCGGGCCGCGGTTCCGTGCAACCGGCCAGGGGCGCGCGCCGCGGCCGGCGACTAGACTGCCCCCACCGCTTGGCCACCCACCGCCTTTCGCTCCTGCGCCACCCGTTGGCCTGGCTGTGCCTGCTGCCGCTGCTGCTCGTAGGGCGGCGCATCGTGGCGGGCGAGTCCTTCGTGGCCGCCGCGCCGGCGGCCTTCGAGCCGTGGAGCCTCGAGGACGAAGGGCGCGCCGCGCG
>JBEBCR010000003.1:0-4665 GCA_041157565.1 Planctomycetota bacterium
ACGCCGGCGAGAACCAGCGCCGCGAGGAGGCTATTCTTCATGTTGCTCGATCAGTGTTGGAGAAGCTTGCGATCCGCGGATGATCGGCTCACGCATCGCTGGGGAGAAGCATCTGGGTCAGCCGACGACGCGGGAAGTCCCGCCGAGCCAGATCGCTTCGTTACGAGGACGCATTCTAGGGACAGGGGATTGGAATGCAAGATGTTTGGGTCGCCTAGCATCGTTTAATGTGCTAGGTTTTTCTAAGTTCAATAAATGCAGTGCTTTGTGATCGCCTTGCATAATGATTCTTGCCGCCTTTGTAGGGAATCGCATCGATTTTTGATCCGCATTGCAAACAGGAATGGGGCGCTTGCGAATCATCTGGCACCCTTTGGCCCCACGCCGCGTCCCATGCGCACGATGCTCCTCGCCCTGCTGCTGATCTTCGCGCCCAATCTCGCCACGGCCGTGCAGGCTCCTGCCCCCGAGGAGGCTGTGGTCGAGCTCGACGGCGTGCGCATCGCGCCCGATGCGTACGCGACTTGGCTGCTGCGCACCCACGGAGAGCGACTCGCGCGCGTCTACGGCGCCGAACAGGTCGCCGTCGAACGCGCGGCGCGCGCCGTGGGCGTGGAGTTGTCCGAGGAGGAGCTCGCCGCGAGCGTGCAGCGCGACTTCGAAGAGCGCATCCAGCACGCCTTCTTCGGCAACCTGGACGAGTGGCGCGCCGAGTTCGCGCGCACCGGACGCACGGAGGCCGGCGCGCGTCGCCAACGCGAGGTCGAGGCTCGCCCATTCATGCTCGCGGGCAAGATGGCGTCGATCGGCCGCGTCGTGCCGGAGCACAAGATCGTGCGCGAGTGGGAGCGCCTGCACGGCAGGCTCGGCCGCCGCTACGAGTTGTCCATGAGCTTCTACCTGGCGGAGGTCGCCTCGCCGAAGCTATCCGGCGCGGAGGCGCGCAAGGCGGCCCAGGAAGAGGCATGGTCCAAGGCCAAGTCGCGCGCCCTGGCGGCGCGCGCGCGCATCGCCTCCGGCGAGGACTTCGGCAAAGTCGCGCGCGAGACGAGCGAGGATCCCGACACCAAGGACGGACGCGGAGTGCCCAGTTCCTTCCGCGACGAAGGCTGGCCGAAGGGCTTCCACGAGGAGCTCGCCAAGCTCGCCGTGGGCGAGTTGTCGCAGCCGCTGCAGGGCAAGGGCGGTTGGTGGCTGGTGAAGGTGCGCGAGGTGAAGGCCACGCCGCTCGAGGCGGCGCGCCCGGCCATTGTCGCCATGCTGCGGGAGAAGGGGCCCGAGCCCGACGAAGTCGGCGCGATCCTCGAGCCCATCCACGCGAACACCAGGGTCGAAGTGCTGCCGCAGATGTGGCAGGCGCCCGACAAGGGCGAACAGGGCGGCGGCGACCTGCCCGTGATGCTGGTCGACGGCGAGCCCGTGGGACGCGCGGACTACGCGCGGTTCCTCCTGTATTGGCAGGGGGAGACCGCGCTGACGCGCTTCGTCGAGGATTGGGCCGTCGAGCGCAAGGCGGCGGTCGCCGGCGTCTCGGTCACGGACGAGGAGGTGCGCGCGCGCGTCGACGAGCACATCGAGGCCATGATCGACGAGGGCTTCAAGCGCCAGCGCGAGGGCTGGCTGGCTTTCCTGCGCCGCGCCAACCGCACGGAGGAGTCCTTCCGCGCTTCGCTCTCCGAGCGCTGGCGCATCGACCTCATGGCCGAGAAGCTGATGCTCAAGGAGCGCGTGGTCGACGAGCGCGCCATCCGCGAGCGCTACGTCGCGGCCTACGGCGCCGAGGGCGAGCGCTTCGAGGTCGCCTGGATCGTGCGCCGCATCAAGGGCTCGATGCCCGCGGGAGAACCTTCTCGCGAGGCGGTCGAGGCCGAGTTGGCGCGCGCCTCCGAGGTGGCGCGGGTCGAGTTGGCCGCGCTCCTGGCGCGCGCCAAGGCGGGTGAAGCGTTCGCGGACTTGGCCCGCGAGGCCAGCGAGGACCTGGCGACGCGCGACGAGGGTGGCCGTCGCCCCGGTCGATTCAGGGCCGATTCCGTGCCGCAGGCCTTGGCGGACGCGGTGCTCGCCCAGCCGGTGGGCGGCGCCACGGGGCCGCTCCAGTACGGATCCGCGTGGGTCGCCTTCCAGGTGCTCGAGCGGCGCAAGGTCTCCTTCGAGGAGGCCAAGGCGGAGCTTGCCGAGGAGCTGCGCGTGGCGCGCCCGTTCCTGACCGACATCGGCTCGTACCGCAACACCTTGGCGCGCGAGGTGCAGGTGCGCATCCTGCCCGGCATGGCGCGCTGAGCCGGCGCTCGAGCGGTCACTCCGCCAGGAGCAGCTCGATGGTCGCGGGTTGGAGGTTCTTCGGCGAGTCGTGCCAGCGCACGCGCCCCTCGCGGTCGATCAGCACCATGTCGGGCTTGCTGGCGAGGAACGAGGTCGCGATGCGCAGCTTCTGGTCGTAGACGACGGGGAAGTCGAAGCGCTTCTTGGGCGTCTCGGCGCGCGCCACCTCCAGCGGCTCGGTGATCGCCCCGCTGGCCTTGTCCTGCTGCGGCACCAGCACGCCGACGAAGCGCACCTTGCCGGCGAGGCGCGTCGCCCAGTCGGCCACGCAGTCGCGCTCCGCGTCGCAGAAGCTGCACTGCGTGGAGAAGAAGTACAGCGCCACGACTTCGCCGAGCAGGCTCTCGAGCGGCCGCGGCTCGCCCTGCACCCAGTCGGTGGAGGCGAAGGGCTTGGCGTCCTGGCCGAGCGCCATGGTGTGCGAGCGCACTCGCGACAGGTGCTTGGCGCGGTCCTTGTCGAGGCCGGACCACTGCTTCAACCACAGGTCGAGGTCGCCCAGCGCCCCGGCGCGGTCGAGCGCGTGGCGCCGCGCCTCGCCGCGCTTCTCCAGCGCGCGGCGCGCCCACTCCGCCTGCGAGCCGTGGCGCTCGAGCACCAGGCCGTAGTCGCGCGTCGCGCCGACCAGGTCGTTGTCGTACAGCCGCGCGTTGCCGAGCAGGTAGCGCGCGCGCGCGGCCAGCGCCTTGTCGGACTGCCGTTCGACCCATTCGAGGTGGCCGGCGGCCCGTTCGAAGCTCGCCTTGGCCGCCGGGTTGGAGCGGCCGCAGGTCCGCGCGCGGAAGCCGACGTTGATCCACGAGTTGCCGGCCTCGACGCGCGCCTCGATCGCCCGCGCGGATCCGGGATGGGCGGCGTGGAAGGCCTCGAACAGCGGCGCGGCCGCCTGGTGCTCGCCCTTGTTCTTCAGCTCGAAGGCGGCCTTCCACTCGGCCTCCAGCTGCGCCGCGTCCTCGCGCGCCGGCGCGCTCGCCGGAGACTCCTCCTCCAAGGGCGCTCCATCGCCGCACTCGGGGGCGGCGATGGAGGGCGACCCCTGCGCGGTAGGCGCGACCTCGGACGCGGCGGAGCCTGGCAGGGCGGCCTCGGCGGGCGCTCCTTGCGCGAGCTGCGGACGGGGCGGGACGTTCGCTTGTTCTTCGGCGCAGCCGACGCAGGCGAGGGCCAGCGCCAAGGCGCGAAGCGCCGCGCGGGCGCGCATGGAAGCATGGATGTCGGGACGAAGGTGCATGCACGAAGCTCGCTTGCCGAGGCGCCCTCCATGGTACGCGCCCGCGCGCCCGGCGCCAGCGTCGCTAGCCCGCGCTCGTCGACAGCAGGCGATCGAGCAACCGCTCGTGGTCGTCGTCGCGCCACAGGCGCTCGCGCGTCGACCTGGGCACGAAGCCCTCGACCACGCCCTGGTCGACGAAGGACAAGAGCGCCCGCCAGTACCCCTCCACGTCGAGCAGCCCCACGGGCTTGTCGTGGATCGCGAGCTGGTTCCAGGTCACGACTTCGCACAGCTCGTCGAAGGTGCCGAAGCCGCCCGGCAGGGCGAGGAACGCGTCGGCGCGATTCGCCATCAGGATCTTGCGCTCGTGCATCGTCTCCACGACGCGCAGCTCCGTGCAGCCCGCGTGCGCCAATTCGCGATCCAGCAGCATGCGCGGGATCACGCCGTAGACCTGGCCGCCGCCCTCGAGCACGGCGTCCGCGACCACGCCCATCAAGCCGACGTTGCCTCCGCCATAGACTAGTTCGATGCGGCGCGCGGCCATGGTGGCGCCCAGCGCCTTGGCGGCCCGCGCGTACGCCGGGCGCGCGCCGCTCGACGAGCCGCAGTAGACGGCGAGCGCCTTCACTTGCCCGCGGCCTCGGACGGGTCCTCCATCAGGAGCCGCTCGATGGTGGCGTCCTGCAGGTTGAGGGCGTTGTCGTGCCAGCGCACGCGGCCGGCGCGGTCGAGCAGCACCATGTCCGGGATCTTGGCCGACTGCCACTCGCGCATGGCCTTCTGGCCGACGTCGTGCATGACGGGGAAGGAGTAGCCGCGCGTCGGCAGCCAGGCGCGCACGCTGTCCAAGGTCTGCCCGCGCTGGTCGTCGATCACGCCCACCACCTTGAGGTTGCCGCCGTGGCGCCGGATCAGCTCGAGCACTTGCGGTCGCGCCTTCTCGCAGTTGTCGCACCACGTCGCGAGGAAGTAGACCAGCACGACCTCGCCCTTCAGGTCCTCGAGGCGCAGCGGTCCGCCCTGCGCCCAGGCGGGGGACGAGAGCGGCGGGGCGGGCTTGCCGAAGGCGGCCGCGAACGAGCGGTAGGTCTGGACCGACTGGTACTCCTTCTCCTCGTGGCCGTTCG
>JBEBCR010000004.1:0-3578 GCA_041157565.1 Planctomycetota bacterium
TCGAGACCGGCCACGCGCTCCGCGTACTCGAAGCGCTTCTGCAGGTCGTGCTCTTCGGCGTTGAGGGCCTCGAGCACGAGCCGGCGCTCCGTGTTCCCGCCGCGCGTGGGCGTGATCTCCAGCCACACGCCGGGATTGCGCGGGCTGATCGAGTGGATCGGGCGCGGGTCGCGCACCTCGGTCTTGCCCGCCTCGTCCAGGCGGAAGTCGGCCATCGCCTCGCGCACGACCACCTGGTAGTCGCCGGCGTCGATGCTGTCGCCGAGGCGGATCGGGTGGCGCGTCGACTGCACGTCGCCCTGCGCCGAGACCTTCAGCGACAACCAGCCGATGCGATCCTCGTCGACGCTGGCGAGCCGCTTCTTCGCCTCGCGCGCGTCGCCACCCTCGACCACCATCAGCCGCCAGTTCCAGCGCGGGTCGTACAAGGTGTGCCGGCCAGGCACGTCGGGCTTGAGGAAGGACTGCTGCTCGGCGCCGACGAGGCCCAGTGCCGCGATGGGGCCGAGGTTCTCCTTGTGGCCGGGCTCGTCCGACTCCCAGAAGCGCGGGCGATCGACTTCGGCGCGCTCGGCGAGTTCGAGCACCTCGACCTCGATGCGGGCGCGCTCGACGCCGCCCGCGTCCGTCTTGCGGTCGAGGGCCACCACGCGACCGGGCCACAGCGTGATCTCCGGCGGGTTCGACTTGAAGTCGTCGCCGTTGAAGACAACCTGCATCGTCTTCCAGTCGCGTCGCGCGAAGCGCTCGAGCGACAAGGCGAAGGGCATCTCGCGCGGCTTGTCGGGCGTGAAGTGGCCCCAGTAGCCCTGCTGCGGCGGCGCGTCGAGCACGAGGTGCATGATCCCGCGGTCGGTCTTCCACTTCGACAGCGCGCCGCCGACGAGGAAGGTCAGGACGCCCAGGTGCACCAGGATGAACCCGCTGCGGCGCCAGGTGAACCAGGTGCGCGGCGCGCCGGTGAAGGTGTTGAACATCATCCCCGCCGCGACCATGGCGAGCAGCATGGCGAACCAGTGGCTCTTGTAGGTGCGGTTCAGGTGCAGGAAGGTGCAGACCTCGAAGGCGCGCAGGAAGGCGTCCTCGTTCTCGCGCACGAGCTGGCCGATCTCGGCCGACTTCTCGCGGCCGGAGAAGGCGGCGGTCATCGACTTCTGGCGGTTGTCGCGCTCCTCCTTGCCGTAGCGCGCCTCGAACCTGTCGAGGCCCGCCAGCGCCGGCGACGGCAGCTGCGACTCGGGCAGCCCGATGCCGTAGGGATGGATCAGGTGGTAGACGAAGTAGCCTTCCGCCCAGCGGAAGGCGCGGTACTGCTCGCGCCAACGCACGGCGCGCTTCTGCTGGTCGATGGTCAGCTCGCCCAGCGGCGACAGGTCCGTGTGGTCGACGTCCAGCCACGCGCGCAGCTTCTCGCGCGGGATGTCGGACACGACGGGCACGCGCTCCTCGGGATCCTCGAAGCCGTCGATCTGCGGCACGAGCACGCCGACGGCGACGGCGACGATCGACAGCACGATCAACGACACGCCCGTCTTCATCGAGCGGAAGTAGCCCTTGACCGCCTCGCGCTGGATCCACAGGAAGCCGGCCACCGAGCCCAGGAAGCCCAGCAGCACCAGCTCGCGCGCCCCGAATCCCGTGTCGCCGAAGGTCTCGAGCTGGCTGCCGGCCACCTGCGCCATCGAGACGACGACGAGCGCCACCAGGGAGGCCGAGAGGAACCCCCACTTGCGCTTCGGTTGGATGGACGGTTCGGGGTCGGACATCGTGGGTAGCCTGCCTGGTGGGTGGCGGCGCCTCAGAAGCGCCGCTCGAGCGTGAACAGGGCGATGGCGTCGAGCGCCTCGCGGGCGGGGGACGGCGGCAGCGCGGCGAGCCTGGCGCGCGCCTTGTCGACGAGTTCGTGCGCCCTCGCCATGGCGTGCTCGACGCCGGCGGACAAGTCGCAGCACTCGCGCAGCAGGTCGATGCGGCGCTTGCCCGCCGTCGCGGCGCCCGAGGCCTCCGGCGCGTAGATGGATTGCATGCGCGCGCGCGCGGCATGGTCGGCGCGCGAGTAGGCGTGCAGCACGGGCAGCGTCAGCTTGCCGTCCTCGACGTCGTTGCCGACGGACTTTCCCACGACCTCCTCCTCGCCAACCACGTCGAGGCAGTCGTCGACGATCTGGAAGGCGAGGCCCACCTCGCGGCCGAAGGCGGCCATCTCGGCGCCGAGGCGCGCGATGCGCGGTTCCTCGCGTTCGTCGCGCGGATAGCGCGCGCCGAGTTCGCAGGCGGCCGCGTAGAGGCTGCCGGTCTTCTTGGCCGCGATGTCCTCGTACTTCGCCTGCGTCAAGCCGAAGTCGCGCCGCAGCGCGGCCTGCTCGATCTCGCCCGTGCACAGGGTGGCGGTCGTGTCGGCGAGCAGTTGCGAGGCGAGGCGCGAGCGCAACGTGGTCGACAAGTGGAAGGCGCGCGCGTAGAGGAAGTCCCCGAGCAGCACGGCGATCTGGTTGTCCCAGCGTTCGTTGACGCAGGCCACCCGACGACGCACGCGCGCGCCATCGAGCACGTCGTCGTGCACCAGGGTGGCGAGGTGGATCAACTCGACGATGGCCGCGACCTCGGGGTGCTCGTCGTCGCGCGCGCCCGCGGCCTTGCCGACGAGCAGCACCAGCGCGGCGCGCAGCTGCTTGCCGCGGAAGCTGCCGACGTGCGCGGTCATCGCCTGCACGGCCGCCGCGTCGGAGCGCACCTGCGCCTCCATGATGGCGCGCATGCGCTCCATGCCCGAGGAGACGGGCGCCAGCATGGCGTCGATGCGAGTTTCGAGCTTGCTCAAGGCTTCAGGGGGGGCTCATCTGCATGGGCCGCCTCGCCATCAGTTTCCATGGTCGCGCGGCGCCAGTCGAGTGGCGTGTTCAGGTTGTCGAAAGTCCTGTGCAAGCCGCTCGAATCGAATTCCACGACAGCGAGGCGGAGCCGCCCCGATTCGGACCATCCGGCGAAGGGCGCGACCATGCGCCGATCCCCCCGCGCCAGCGCCGCGCGCACCTCGGAAAGGGCGCCCGGGCGCCACGCCGACACCAGAGGCTCGAGTCCGCCGCTGGAGCGGGCGCACGCCGCATCGCAGTCCCCCTCGCGCAGCCGTCCCACGACGCGCGCCAGCGCCTCGGCTTCGAGCCAGGGCAGGTCGACGGGCGCGACGACCAGCAGCTCATCGGAGGCCAAGGTGGCCAAGGCGGCGGCCACGCCGGCCAGGGGCCCGGAGTCGCCGGGCGCGTCGAGGACGAGCGGAATGCCCAGTTCGGCGTACCGTGGCGCCTCGCCGCAGCACGCGACCACGCGCGCGCAGGAGCGGCCCAGCAACGACGACGCACGCTCGAGGAGCGTGCGTCCTTCCAACTCCAAGCGCGCCTTGTCGCGGCCCATGCGCCGGCTGGCGCCGCCGCACAACAGGGCCCCGACCAGCCGACGATCGATGCCGCGGCGCTCGATCGGCTCCGACGTGGAGTGCATCTCTGGCTGCGTCATGGACGATGGGCGCGCGGACCATGCGTGGTCCGCAGGCGCTCCATGCTCCCGATCGCGTCGCGCGG
>JBEBCR010000005.1:0-9449 GCA_041157565.1 Planctomycetota bacterium
GGTGGCGAGGATGTGCGGGCGCATGAAAGGATGCTCCTGGATGTGCTGTGGGGGTGCTTGCAGGGCGTCGTCGGCGCCGGGAGGTTCGCGCCCCCCCCGCGCCGGAAGCGGACATGCGGTCCGCCGTGCGGACGTCGGTCCCGGTCAGTTCTGGTCGCCGAAAGGGCCCAGCACGCCCAGGTCGCCGTTGTTGCGCAGGCCGATCCCGTAAGGCAGGGGGCTGGAACGATGCAGGCCTCCAACGGTGCCCGTGTCGAAGTGGGCGACGAGGATCGGAGGCCCGGTGATCGTGAGGTCAGTGGAAAAGGCGACACTCCCAATGGCCTTGTACCACCCGGTCTCCAAGCCGAGGCCTTCCGGTTCAACCTGCGAGTGGTTCGTACTGGCCAAGAAGGAGTTGGAAAAGGCGGGGCTGACAAAGTCCAGCCTGGTGAACCTGTGGCACTGGAACTGGGTCTGGACAGCGAAGGATTCCTCGTTGTCGTTGAAGAGGTAGAAGTTCACGATCACGTCGAATTGCTCTCCCACCAGGCTGACCATCGCGACGCGGGGGATGCTGCGCACGCCGTCGGAGGCGAGGAAGCGTGGGATGACGACCTCAGCGGGGCACCCCTCGTATTCGGAGCCATTCAAGTCGCGCACCGTGTCGAGGTCGAGGTTCGTCAGTTGACCCTCGGGCTGGCTGGCGCGGAACACGAACGGATGGGCTTCGTAGGCCGCTCCGCTCGCGCTGGCGGCGAAGCTCGCGCCTGCCAGATGGTTGAACGACACCGGCGCTCCGGTGCTGGTGGTGGCGTAGGCGTAGGCGTAGCCCGTGACGATGCTCGGCGCGGCGAAGCGGGTATTGATGGTCAGGGTGTCGCCCGGCGTCAGCGTGTACGCGGTGGTCGTGCGCGCGCAGGTCGCGCCCTCGACGAACCAGAACTCGACGCGCACGCTCCCTCGGGCGCCGCTGGTGCTCAAGTTCGTGTTCGTGATCGTGAGCAACTGCAACGATCCAGGCGAGTTGTCGACCAACGGATAGACGAGCAGGCTGCCAGGCCTGTTCATGACCTGCGCGGACGCGGCCAGGGTGGACGCGAAAAGGAAGAGCGAGGCCAGCAATGCGCGGATGATGTACATGGCGCGGTCGGGGGGGGCGAGAAGAAGCCACGGCAGGCTGCGTGGACCTGCGTGGCGCGGGATTGCGAACGACGCCCCAAGAGCCTAGGCCCAACCACGAAATCCCGCAAGCGACGCCGCGGCGAGCGCGTCTCAGGACAGCTTCGAGCGCAGTTCGCGCAGCAGCATCAGCGCTTCGATGGGCGTGACGCGGTCGAGGTCGAGGGCCTTGATCTCGGACTCCACCTCGGAGGGGCGCGGCGCGAACAAGGAAAGTTGCTGCGCGTCGTCCTTCTTCGACTTGGCGCCGCGCGCAAGCTTGGGCGCGAGGTCCTCGGCGTCCTTCTCGACGTCGGCGAGCACTTGCCTGGCGCGCTCGAGCACGGGGCGCGGCACGCCGGCGAGGCGCGCGACGTGGATGCCCCACGAACGGTCGGTGCCGCCTTCGACGAGCTTGTGCAGGAAGACGATCTCGTCGTTCCACTCGCGCACCGCCACGTGCATGTTGCACACGCCCTTGTGGCGCTCGGCGAGGTCGACCAGCTGGTGGTAGTGCGTCGCGAACAGGCTGCGCGCGCGGATCGACTCGTGCAGGTGCTCGACGATGGCCCACGCCAGCGCCAGGCCGTCGAAGGTGCTGGTGCCGCGGCCCACCTCGTCGAGCACCACCAGGGAGCGCGGCGTGGCGTTGTTGAGGATGTTGGCGATCTCGAGCATCTCGACCATGAAGGTCGAGGCGTTGCGCGCGATGTCGTCGGCCGCGCCGATGCGCGTGAACACGCGGTCGACCACGCCGACGCGCGCCTCGGCGGCGGGCACGAACGAGCCGATCTGCGCCAGGATGACGATCAGCGCGACCTGGCGGATGTAGGTCGACTTGCCCGCCATGTTGGGGCCGGTGATGATCGTCACCAGGCGGTCCGAGCGGTTGAGCTTGGCGTCGTTGGGCACGAAGCTCTCGGCGCGCGGGTTGCGCTCGACCACCGGGTGGCGGCCGTCGATGACGCGGATCGTGTCGCCGTCGTCGACGACGGGCGCGGAGTAGCGGTGCTCCGCGGCGCGCTGCGCCAGCGCGGCCAGCACGTCGAGCTCCGCCACGGCGGCGGCGGTGCGCAGGATGCGCTCGAGCTCGCGCCCCGCCTCGTCGCGCAGGCGCTCGAAGATGCCGAACTCGAGGTCCTTGGCGCGCTCCTCGGCGTGCAGGACCTTGTCCTCCATCTCCTTCAATTCCGGCGTGATGTAGCGCTCAGCGTTCTTGACGGTCTGCTTCCTGATGTAGCTCGCCGGCACGCGTTCGACCTGGCCGCGCGGCACCTCGATGAAGTAGCCGAAGACCGAGTTGAAGCCGACCTTGAGGCCGGGCATCCCGCTCTTCTCGATCTCGTCGGCCTGGAAGCGCGCCATCCAGCTCTTGGCGTCGCCGGCGATGGCGCGCAGCTCGTCGAGCTGGGCGTCGACGCCGGCGCGCACGAGCCCGCCGTCCTTGAGCGCCATCGGCGGCGCGTCGACGAGCGTGCCGCGCAGCCGCGCCACGAGCTCGTCGAGCGGATCCAGGCGCGCCACCAGCTCCGCGACCAGCGCCGAGTTGCACTGCTCGAGCTTGTCCTTGAGCGCGCGCGCCTGCGCCAGCGAGTTCGCCAGCGCCACGAGGTCGCGCGCGTTGGCGCGCAAGGTCGCGATCTTCGCCGCCAGCCGTTCGATGTCGAGCACCGACATCAGGGCCTCGCGCGCATCCTCGCGCAGGAAGGGCGAGCCGTGGAACTCGGCCACCGCGCGCTGGCGCAGGAGGATGGGCTCGACCTCGCGCAGCGGGCTCGCCAGCCACTCGTGCAGCAGGCGCCCGCCCATCGGCGTCAGCGTCGCGTCGAGCACCTCGATCAGGCTGCCTTCGCGCGAGCCGTCGCGCTGCGTCCGGAACAGCTCGAGGCACGAGCGCGTGGCGCGGTCGAGCACGAGGTGCCGCGCGCCTTGCACGTGCTCGAGCCCCGACAGGTGCGCGCAGGCGTTCTTCTGCGTCTCCTCGAGGTAGGAGAGCAGCGCGCCCGCCGCGCCCACGCAGGCGGCCTGCGCCTCGTCGAGGCCGAAGCCCTCGAGGCTGTGCACCTTGAGACGCGCGTGCAGCAGCCGCAGCGCGCTCTCGCGGTCGTAGTGCCACGCCTCGCGTTCGCCCATCCGCACGCCGTGCGTGGCGCGCAGCTCGGTCGCCGCCGCCCCGGCTTGCTCGTCGAAGCGCGGCGCCACGAGGATCTCCGCCGGCGCGATGCGCGCCACTTCGTCGACGAGCTTGGCGAGCGGCACGTCCGCCACGCACAACCGCCCCGTCGACACGTCGGCCCACGCCAGCCCCGCGAGCTCGCCGGCCACGGCGATGCACAGGAGCCAGTTGTGCTCGCGCGCGTCGAGCGCGTTCTCCTCGGTCAAGGTGCCCGGCGTGACGATGCGCACCACCGCGCGCTCGACCAGGCCCTTGGCCTCGCGCGGATCCTGCATCTGCTCGCAGATCGCGACCTTGAACCCCTTCTTGACGAGCCGCACGAGGTAGGCGTCCGCGTTGCGCCACGGCACCCCGGCCATGGCGATGGCGTCCTCGCCCTTCGACCGCGCCGTCAGCGTCAGGCCCAACTCGCGCGCCGCGACCTTGGCGTCCTCGTGGAACAGCTCGTAGAAGTCGCCCATGCGGAAGAACAGCAGGGCGTCCGGCGCCTCGCGCTTGGCGCGCCAGAACTGGTCCATCATCGGCGAGTTGGTGCCGGAGGAACGCTGGGGGCCGTCCTTGTCCAGGTAGGTGCTGCGCATCGGCGGGGGGGCGGGCGGGAGGGGGGATCCTATCCGAATTCCGATGCTGGTCCCGTTCATTGTGCGCGCCCGCGGGCGGGGTCCGGCGCAAGCGGCGTCCAGCGCGAACGATGCCCGCGTCGGGCCGCGTCGGAAGGCCCTTTTCGGCGCCGGCGGGCCCGTGGAGGCGGGCCAGTGCCGGCGGCTTGGTGCGCGCGACGAGCTGCTCGCCACCGCGGGCTCTCGACCGCATGCGCTCGACCGCATGACTTGGGGGCGCGCCGCGTTGGACGATGCGGCCCATCGCGCGCGGCGGCCGCGACGGATGTGGCGCAGACCACCTCGAGTGCGCGCCGCCCCGCGCCTCCCGGCGGCGTGCAGGTCCATGCCTGCGCCGAGCCGCACCCAGAGCCGCGCCTAGAACCAAGCCCACAGCCAGGCCCACAGCCAGGCCCACAGCCCGCGCCAGCGCAGTCGCGACGGCGCCAGGCGCCACGCACGATGCGGCCCATGCGGCTCGGGGGCCCTCCAAGGCTCGGGCTGGCGTGCATCACGTGCTCCCTCGCTTGGATGGACGCTCGGGGCGGCGTGCTTGGCAGCAGTTCGTTCGGATTCGCTCCCCAAGTTGCGCCCAACGAGGGGGGCCAGCATCATGACGCGCCCATGCACCTCCTCCGACTCGCCCTGCTCTGCGCCTGCGCCCTCGCCAGCGCCTGCCAAGGCCCGCGCGCCTCCACCGCCCCGGTCACGAGCGAGGCCCAACTGGCGCAGTCGTTGTTCCTGCTCGACGCCAAGTTCGAGGGCGAAGGCGCGGCGCGCGTCCTGACCTTCACGGCGCGCAACGACGGCAAGCAGTCGCTCGCGTGCGCCACGCGCGTCGAGTGGTACGGCCGCGACGGCGCCGTGCTCGTGGGCCAGCCGGGGACCGAGGTGCAGCTTGCGCTGGGCCCCGGCGACAGCGCGCCGGTCCGCATCGCCGGCGTCCCCTCGGGCGCCGTGTCGTGGCGGTTGCGCGTGGCGGGCAACTGAAAGTGCGGGCAGACCGCGTTCGCTCGGTTGAGTGCTCCGGCTTGATTCCCCAGTCGGACGCGCCTCGCTAGCGCGCTCGGCCACCGCAACGCAGGGCGCGCGGCCGCATCCGCGCGCTTTCCTGCCCCTCGTCGAGCCCGTCGCTGACCCCGGCGGGCTCGCCATTTTTCGCGCCGCAATCCCGCTGGCCCGCACCCCGTGCAAGGGGCCGTCTGCCAAGCGGCGTGCGTTGAGCGGCATGCATCGAACGCCGAGTCCGTCGCGGATTCCTAGTCAGGCAGGAAGACGCCTCCGGACGCCTCCAGACCCGTCCTGGACCCCTCCAGGGGGCTTTCTTGGGGCTGGCAGAGGGCCCTGCGTGCTGGCGGGACGGCTGCCGGCGGAAATCCCAAGATTCCGCCGTTCGGTTCCGATCGTCTCGCGGCTTGTCTGCGTGCAACCTTTCGAGAGGTTGCGCTGGGGACTCTTCTCGATGACGGCGACCCGCAGGCCCTGCGCCAGCGGGTCGTCGGCTTTCCATGGGGCCTTTCGGCGTCGACCGCTCTGCGTCGGCTGCGCCCTGGCGCGGCGAGTCGCGTGAGGCTGGGCGGCGCGAGGCTCTTCGGCGCTCCGCCGCCACGCGCTCCCGCCTCCTCGCCCTGCGGCATCGCGCAGCCACCACGAAAAATCCTCCCGCGTCAGAGTTCGGCCCTGTCCTGTTTCCGGCTCCCTTCCTTGCACTGAGAGTGCACTCCTAGAGAGGGGAGTTACTGGGGATTCGAGGTTGACTTGAGGGGGAGTGAACCCGACCGGCTCGCTGGTCGGGTTCACTCATGTACGGCTTCAGAAGTCCGTTGCCCCGCCGCGTTGGCTCCTGGCTTGTGCGCCGGTCGCGCCGCCGGCGAGCGGTGCGGCAAGGCCCGGGCGTCCGCGCCTTGCCCGCGCCTTGCCGAACTCGCACCGCTACCATGCCCCGCCATGCGACGCGTGCTCGTCACCGGCGGAGCCGGCTTCATCGGATCGCACCTCTCCGAGGCGCTGGTCGCCTCTGGCGCGCGCGTCGTCGTGCTCGACGACCTGTCCAGCGGTCGCCAGTCGAACCTGGACCTCCTGGGGGCGGGCGACTTGGGCAGCGGGCGCCCGGTCGAGTTCGTCCACGGCTCGATCACCGACCCCGAGGCGTGCGCGCGCGCCGTCCAAGGCTGCGACGGAGTCCTGCACGAGGCGGCGCAGGTCAGCGTGCCGCGCTCCGTCGCCGAGCCGATCGAGAGCTATCGCGTCAATGTGATGGGCACCTTGCACGTGCTCGAGGCCGCGCGCGCGGCCGGCGTGCGGCGCGTCGTGTTCGCGGCCTCGAGCGCCGCGTACGGCGACACGCTCGAATTGCCCAAGCACGAGGACATGCGGCCGACGCCGCTCTCCCCGTACGCCAGCGGCAAGCTCGCGGGCGAGCAACTGCTCGAGGTCTACGGCCGCCTGCACGGGTTGTCGACCGTCAGCCTGCGCTACTTCAACGTCTTCGGTCCGCGCCAGGTCGACGACAGCCCCTACACCGGCGTCATCGCCATCTTCGCGCGCGCGTTGCTCGAGGGGCGCGTGCCCACGATCCACGGCGATGGCGAGCAGACGCGCGACATGACCTACATCGCCAACGTCGTGCAGGCGAACCTCGCCGCGCTGCAGCGCGACTTGCCCCCCGGCACGGTGTGCAACATCGGTTGCGGCGAGCGCGTGCGCCTGCTCGACCTGTGCGCCGAGATGGCGCGTCTCGCGGGCGTCGACCGCCCGCCGCTCCACGGCCCGGAGCGCGCCGGCGACGTGAAGCACTCGCTCGCCTCGATCGAGAAGGCGCGCCGCTTGCTGGGCTACGAACCGCGCGTGTCGTGGCGCGACGGGTTGCGCCAGACGATGGACTGGTACAGGGTGCGGCTGCGTTCGTAGGCGGGCGGGGACGCGGCTGGCGCGAGTCGACTTGCTTGGGCCGATTTGAGCGGCCCCTGTGCGTTCGATGTCTTGCGTGCGACTCCTTGTCCGCGACGCACTGCCCGCGACGCACTGCCCGCGACGCCTTGCGCAAGTCCCCCCCCCATTGGGGGAGACGCTCCCAACCACCTGTCCGTGACACCCCGTCGCGTAGGACTTGTGTTGCTCTTCGCGCCCGCACCGGTGCTCAGGTCCGCGACCAGCCCGCGTGTGCTCGGCGCGGCGCCGGCGGAGTCGAGGCCTTGCGCCCCGCGGCGCCGCCGCAACCAGCGCCCCGCGCGCCGCTTCGGGGGATCGGGCCTCGCGCGTGGCTGGCCGCGGGCCTGCCAACCCGGCGGGCGGGTCTGAACGGCTAGGGTGCGTGTTCCGCGGTCCTCCCGGCGGCTCAGCTTGCCCCCGCTCGGCGTCCTCCCTACGATTTCCGCCTTATCACGCGCCCAGACAGGTCCTCAACGGGCCCTCCGGACGCAGCAAGAGAACACCCACGCACATGGACTTCCGCAGCGAGCTCGAGGCCCTCGGCCTCAAGTCGGTCACCTACAAGTACGACCTCTCCAAGGAGGACCTCTTCCACGAGGCCATCCGGAACGACCGCGGCCGGGTCAAGAAGGACGGCCCGAGCGACGCGCAGAAGGCCTACCCGACCAAGCTCGGCGTGCGCGGCCCGCTCGTCTACTACACGGACCCGGACTGCACCGGTCGCCGCGTCAAGGACACCTACGCGGTGGCGTGGCCCGAGGTCGAGGAGACCATCTGGTGGAAGGACGATGTCCAGCGCTACGACCCGGTCAAGTACCAGGGCTTGCTGCAGCGCGTGCTCGACCACCTGAACCAGAAGAAGGCGACCCTGTACGTCAAGGACGTCTACGTGGGCGCCGATCCCGAGTTCGCGATTCCCTATCGCTTCGTCGGCGAGTTCGCCACGCACGCGATGTTCGCGCACAACATGTTCCCCAAGTGCCTCGTGGGCGTGAAGGACGTCGCCAAGCGTCGTTGGACGATGATCAACGCGCCGAGCTTCGTGTGCGTGCCTGAACGCGACGGGTCGCGCGCCGAAGCGGCGATCATCATCGATGTGCGCAACAAGATCTGCCTCGTGGCGGGTCGTGCGGACTACTGCGGTGTCGTCAAGAAGACGATCTTCACCGTGGCGAACTACCTGCTGCCGCTCGAGGGGCGCCTCTCGATGCACTGCTCGGCCAACGTCGGTCCGAACGGTGATGCGGCGATCCTGTTCGGCCTGTCGGGCACGGGCAAGACGACGCTGTCGGCCGATCCGGACCGCCGCCTGATCGGCGACGACGAGACGATCTGGAGCGACAACGGCCTGTGCAACCTGGAGGACGGCTGCTACGCCAAGCTCGTCGACCTCAGCAAGGAAGCCGAGCCGGTCATCGCCGCCGCGCTGTCGAAGCCGGGCACGATCATCGAGAACGTGCCGCCCGTGAAGGGCAAGACGATGAGCGAGTGCGATCCGCAGGAGCTCGACCTGACGGACAAGTCGATCACCGAGAACACGCGCTTCAGCTACCCGCTGGACTCGAACCCGAACGTGATGCCGGGCGCGCGCGGTTCGCACCCCGAGACGATCGTGCTGCTGACGGCCGACGCGTTCGGCGTGCTGCCGCCGGTGGCGGTGCTCGAGGGCAAGGACGTGATGTACCACTTCGTGTCGGGCTTCACCGCGAAGCTCGCCGGCACCGAAGTCGGCGTCACCGAGCCCAAGCCGGCGTTCTCGGCCTGCTTCGGCGCGCCGTTCATGGCCCACAAGCCGAGCGTGTACGCGAAACTGCTGCGCCAGAAGATGGAGAAGCACAAGGCGCGCTGCATCCTGCTCAACACGGGCTGGAGCGGCGGCGCGTACGGCACCGGCAAGCGCATCTCGATCAAGGACACGCGCGCGCTGCTGAACGCGGCCCTGCGTGGCGACCTCGACGAGGGCAAGGTGAAGTACGAGACGCACCCGATCTTCAACATGCGCATGCCGACCTCGTGCCCGGGCGTCGACGCCAAGATCCTCAACCCGCGCAACACTTGGGCGGACAAGGCGGCCTACGACGCGGCGGCGACCAAGCTGCGCGACCTGTTCCGCGAGAACTTCACCAAGAAGAACTTCGCGGCGTTGGGCATCGAGCCGGCGATGTGAACGGCCTCCGCCGCGAGGCGGAGCACGCATCCATCGGCCGCGTCCCGACCACGGGGCGCGGCCGCTCTCTTTCCTGCGCGCCATCGACTACGATCTGCGGGCCATGACCGACGCCAAGACGCACTACCTCGAGGGCCTCAAGCATTTCGGCCAGAACCGCCACGAGGAGGCGCTCGCCTGCTACGAGCGCGCGTTGGCGGCGAAGCCAGGCTGGACCGATGTGCTGAACGCCAAGGCGACCGCGCAGAGCAAGCTCGGCCAGCACGAGGCCGCGGTGGCGACAATCAACGAGGCGATCGCGGTGAATCCCGACGACGCGTTCTTCTACACGAGCCTCAGCATCTTCCTGCAGCGCCTCGGCAAGATCCCCGAAGCCGAGTCGGCCGCGGCCAAGGCGCGCATGATCAATTGGAAGGAAGAGCTGAAGACGAATCCC
>JBEBCR010000006.1:0-4371 GCA_041157565.1 Planctomycetota bacterium
CGCGCCCCGCCTCCTCGAAGTCGATCCACGCCACGGCGCTGGCGCCCAGCGCCAACTGCGTCGGATGGTCGCCGACCCATGGCGTGCCGCGCGCGCGCCAGGCCGCGGCGTAGGCGGGCACGTGCCGCACCAGCGTGGCGTCGCCCACCTTCCACGCGGCCGCGACTCCTTCGCGCGCCGCCAGCGCTTCGACGGCGCGTTCCAGGGCCTCGGGCACGCCGAGCGCGGGCTCGAGGTCCGCCTGCACGAGCTCCAACGGATGCGGACCTTCCGCCAGCAAGGCGCGCAAGCGTTCCACCTGCGCCGACGGCCCGGCCTCGGACGCGTCGAGCACCACGCCCACGCGCGCCCCCCGCGGCGCGAGTTCGCGGAGGAGCTCGGCCACGGCCGCGAGCGGCGGTGGCGAGCCCACCCCCGTCGCGCCCGCGGCGCCTTCGACTTCGAGGTCGCCCCGCCCCACGCCGGCGACGAGCGGGTCGTAGCAGTAGGCCGCCACCAACGGCGCGCGCAACGCGCGGCGGGAGGCCGCGACGAGCGGCGTGCCGCACGCCACCACGGCCGCCGGGCGCCGTTCGTCGAGCTCGCGCAGGCGCTTGGCGAGGTCTGGATCGGAGGCCGACACGACCACCCGCTCGACGGCCACGCGTCGCCCAGGAGGCGCGTCGCGCAGCTCGCGTTCGACTTCGCGCTCCAGCGCCTGCAGGCACGACTCGAGCGTGGGCTCTGGCCGCCCGTGCAGCACGACGACGAGCGGCGCGGGCGCCGCGCAACCAAGCAGCAGGCACGCGGCGGCGACCGCCGCGGCCAGGCGCCGCAAAAGTCGCATTTCAAATACCACTTTAGGCCCGCCTCAACCCACCGTCACGCCGCCGTTGACGTGCAGGTCGACCCCGGCGACGAAGCCCGCCTCGTCGGAGGCGAGGTAGAGCACGGCGCCCGCCACGTCCTCCGGCAGCCCCCATCGGCCGAGCGGGATGCCGCGCAGGTACTCGGCCTTCATCTCCGGCGGATCGTCCTTGTGGCGCTCGACCGGGATCCAGCCGGGCGAGACCATGTTCACCGTGATGCCGAAGGGCGCCAACTCGCGCGCCATCGAGCGCGTCCAGCCGTTCTGCGCGCCCTTCGCCGCCACGTAGGCCGAGAACGGCGCCACGCCGCGCGCCAGCACCTCGGATCCGATGTTGACGATGCGGCCGCGTCGCCTGGCCTTCATCCCCGGCAGCACCGCGCGCGCCAGGAGGAAGGGGCTCTTGACGAAGTAGTCGAGCATCGACTGGTGGAAGTCCCAGTCGTACTCCTCGATGGGCTTCAAGGGCTGGGCCGGCGTGGCGTTGACGACCACGATGTCCACCGGCCCGAGCTCGCGCTCGACCTGCGCCACCATGGCGTCGACCTCGTGCGCGTCGATCGCGCTGGCCCGGTACAACCCGCCGACGCGACCCGCGGAGCGGTACTCCTCGAACGTGGCGCGCGCCGCCACCTCGTCGTTCTTGTAGTTCAGCGCGACCTTCGCCCCAGCCGCTCCGAGCGCCATGGCGATGGCCTTGCCGAGGCCCTTGGAGGAACCGGTGACGAGGGCGACGCGACCATCGAGGCGGAAGCTCTGGGCGGGCATGGAAGAGGAGTCTAGGCAGCGCACTGCCGTCCGTGCGCCGATCCGGGTGGGGTTGTCCACCGGTGGGGCCGCCCCCGAGGCGTCAGGCGAAGTGGGGAATTTGGACTAGGCTCTGGTCCCCATGGCCCGCGCGAGTCGTACCGACCCCCTCACCCCCGCCGCCCGCAGCGCCCACATGGCGAAGATCCGGGGCGCTCACACCCAGCCGGAGCGCGGCGTGCGGTCCATGCTGCACCGCCTGGGACTGCGCTTTCGGCTGCACGCCGCCGCCTTGCCGGGGCGCCCCGACATCGTGCTGCGGCGCCACCTGACGGTCGTGTTCGTGCATGGGTGCTTTTGGCACCGCCACTCGGCCTGTCGGGGCGCGACGACCCCAAGGACCAACCGTGGCTTCTGGCAGCGCAAGTTCCGCGCCAATGTGCGCCGCGACGCCGGGAACCAGCGCGACCTGCGCGCCGCGGGTTGGCGCGTCGTCGTGGTCTGGGAATGCGAACTGAAGAGTCCCGAGCGGCTGGCGGCGCGCCTGCGGCGGCTCTTCGAGGTCCGTCGGCGGGCTTGACGGCGCGGCAGGGGGGATTGGTACGCCCGAGAGGATTCGAACCTCTGGCCTGAAGCTTCGGAGGCTTCCGCTCTATCCAGCTGAGCTACGGGCGCGCCCTAGGGGGGGGCGGATCATAGCCGAAGGCGCTCGTTTTCCGAATTCCGGTTACCTTGACCCTTTTCGCGGGTTGGGTCTACGATGAGTTCGGCGCGCCGGCCTCCCCCTCCGGCCCCTCACCGCGCGCCGCCGACAACCATGATCAACGACAGGTTGCGTCAGGTGCGTGCTTGGGCCGCTCGACCCGAGTCCGGGTCCAACACGGCGATGTCCGCGTCGAGCTCGCCTTCGATCCAACGACTCGGATGGGCGGGCTTGACGCTCGGCGCCGGCGTGTTCGGCCTCGCCAGCGCCGTGCTCCTCGCGCCGTACTTCGGCGACGGCGTCGCCGTCGACGCGGCGGTGCAGACCGACCTCGACGTCGACCACGACGGCCTGCACGCCTACCAGGAGGCGTTGCTCGGCACTTCGGCTTCGAACCCCGACACGGATGGCGACGGCTTCAAGGATGGCGAAGAGCTCGCCCGACTGTCGTCGCCCTTCCTCGCGGCGGCGACCCCGCTTTCGGGCGACGTGCTGCGCCTCGGCGCCGCCGCCTATTCGGAAGGTTCGCGCGTCCACGTCAGCCTCGCGCTCTACGCGGCCGATGGTCAGCCGCGTCGCAAGAACTTGACGCTTGGCTGGGCCGCCAACGGCCAGATGGGCACCTTGCCCTTGTCCGCCTTCGGCAACCGGACCGCCGTGCGCTACGTGCAATCCGCCAACGGCGGAGTGACGGCGGTGCTCGACCTGTGGGTGCCCGCCAGCGTGATCGCCAGCCACCAGCGCTTCTCCATCTGGGCCACCGCCGGCCAGCCCGGCACCACGGCGGTCCAGACGGCCACGCAGGTGCGCTTCGCCTCGATCTCCGGCAAGATCTGCTGGCTGCGGCCCGACCCGATGGACCCGCAGAACGCCTACCCGATCACGGCCCAGATGGCGCAGACGACGCCCGGCGCCGGCAGCATCTACACCCCGCTGCCCGTCAGCGGCGGCTCCAGCGCCGTGGGTTGGATCCCCAACGAAACCTGCCTGCAGCGCACGCAGGTCGTGGGCACCAGCGGGTCGTTCGTGACGCTCGAGGTCGTCGCGGCCGACTGCGTCGAGGGCTTCGCCGCCTTCTGTCCGCCGCATTGCGCGAATTTCGTGGGCAGCACGACCCAGGAACTCGATCCACTGGTGTTGATCGGCGGCTGAAACGACCGCCCTCTCCACCCTCGGCGGGGCCGCCTTCTTCGCTCAAGCGAAGGGTGGCCCCGCGGTGCATCCAAGCGTGGACTGACCCACCCCCGCGGGGTGGTCGCAAGTCCATGGCAGAAGGGAGGTTCCCATCCGGATCCGCGCCTGCGAGAATCAAGACTCCTAGGAACCCTCCTGCCCCGCGGCCCGTCTACAGTCGGTCCTCCTGCGCCCTTCGTGGACGCCGAGGACGCCACCCCGATCCCACCCACCCCGACGAGCGTGAACGACGATCCCGATCGCCTCCTCGTGGAAGCCTGCCAGGCCACCGCGCCCGACGGGCTCGAGGGCGCGTTCCGCACGCTGTACGACGCCTACAAGGATCGGGTCTACAACGTCTGCTTCCGCATCACCGGCAACGCCGCGGACGCGCTGGATTCGTCGCAGGAGACCTTCGGCATCCTGTTCCGCAAGGTCGGCGAGTTCCGCTTCGAGAGCCGCTTCAGCTCGTGGGTCTACCGCATCGCGGTCAACGCCGCCATCGACCAGAAGCGCCGCGCCGGCACGCGCAAGGTGGCCGCGTTCGACATCGAGGACGAGGACGGCCGGCCGCGCGAGCTGCGCGACGAGAAGGAAGAGTCGCCGACGGCGCACGCCACGCGCCACGAGCTCGAGGACGAGGTGCAGCGCGCCATCGACCGGTTGAGCCCGAAGATGCGCGCCATCACCGTGCTGCGCTACGTCGAGGACCTGAGCTACGAGGAGATCAGCGTGGTGCTGGGCATCTCGCTGGGAACGGTCAAGTCGCGCCTGTCGCGGGCGCACGACGCGCTCGAGCACGAGCTGACGCCGGTGCTCGATCGGCACCGCATGGAGGGCGAGGCGTGAACGGTCCTTGCCAAGCTTGGCGCGACGAACTCGGCGCCGCGCTCGTCGACGG
>JBEBCR010000007.1:0-8969 GCA_041157565.1 Planctomycetota bacterium
TCATGTCGCGTTTGTGGAAGAAGATCCCGAGGGGCAGGAAGCAACTGCAGGAACTATTGAAGGATCGCAATTACTACCTGCACCTGGCAACCGTGTGGCTACCTCCTCTGGAAAGGTGGGAAATGATCCGAGTCATGTTGAGGTGCAATGTTCGCGCCGGTTCACTACCCCCACTAGTGCGGCGCGAAGAGACATTGCAAACCCTGTTGAGGTTGGCCGACTGTTTCGACGAACTCGGTCAAGGCGCCGCGGCAGCCAAGGTCAGAGCTAGATATGCAAGGTTGAGATCGGCTGCCCAGTCCTGAGCAAAGGACGGGAATGCTCAAGCGCAACATGCCGTCGCTATCGCAGCTGCTCGACACTGTGCGCGTGTTCCTCGCCACCGCGCCCGGCGGCGACCGCCACGCGCGGCGCGTGGCGAAGATCACGGCGCTCGAGCGGCGCCGGGGCGGCTGAGCGCCTTGGTCCTGCCGACGCCAAGGTCTTGCCGGACGACCGCTTTCGACTTCGCGGTGCACGGCGGGCCACGTCCCGCCAACGCCCGGGCCCCAGCGAGGCCGCCAGGCCTCACTCCAACGGCCGCGAGGCGCCCAGTTCGTCGATGACGACCAGCACGTCGCCAAGGCGCGCGAAGGGGAACGACAGCACTTCCTGCCCTTGGCGTTCCCTGGAGGCCGCGTAGCCGAGCCAGTCGGCGTGGATGACGCGTTCGTGCCACGCGGACCAGCGCGGGGGCAGGCCGCGCAGGTCGATCCAATGCGCACCCTCCGCCCCGCGGCAGGTGGCGTCGGCGAGGCTCCCTTCCAGCGGGCCGCGCGCGAGGATCTCGTCCGCGGCCAAGGCGTCGGGCGGGGAACCATCGGTCGGCATGGGCACGGCGCGGATCCGCGCCGCGTTGTAGTCGAACAGCACGACCCTGTAGCGCTCGCCCAGCGCTTCGTGCAGCACGGCGCCCGCGGGGACGTAACCCTCGAGGTTGCCGCCGGGCCGACCGGCGAGCACGTGGCAGTTGTGGCCGAGGAACGCGCCGCGATGGCCGTCGGCCAGCACATTCTGGGCCATGTAGCGATCGCGCAGGTTGTAGCCGTCGATGTCGTCCTCCCGTGGCGCGTCGCGCGCCTCGATGCGGAAGGCCTTCAAGCCTTGCCACGCGCGCAGGGCGGCCGCCGCGGCCTCGGGGGCGTCGGCGCAGGCCGCTTGCAACCGCGCCAGTTCGTCGCTCAACGCGTCGAGCGTCGCCAGGTCCATGCCGCGCACGAGCTGCGGATGCCGCAGCGCTTGCGCCTCCGCGCCGACCAACGGCTCCAGCTTGGCGCGGAACATCGCCGCGAGCGCGACGTCGCGGCGTTCGAGGATCCGCAAGGCGCGCTCGGCGTCGCGCGTGCTGTCTTGGCAGTCGACGCCGACGAGGCGCACGCGCACGCCGCGGCGCGCCCGCTCGCGCAGGCCCTCGACGCAAGCCAGGACCGCTTCCGTCTTCAGGACGCGGAAGATGGGCGCCGCCTTGAGCGCGGCGCGCGCGTCGCCTGCGCCGGAGCGCACGAGCTCGTCGAGCTGCGCGACGCCCGAGTGGTTCGCCTCCAGGTAGATCGTGTCGACGAGCCCCGCGTCCACCAGCGCCAGCACCAGCTCGGACTTGAACCACACGTCCTCGTGCGTGCCATGCGTGGCTTCGCCGATGCCCACGATACGCGCGTCCGCGAACGAACCCACGAGCTTCGGAGTCATGGCCTCGCGCGGGTTTCCCGGGTCGTACGCGACCCGCGCGGCCGCGAACCACGCCTCGGGACTCTCCGAGCGCCGCGCCGCATGCACGTCGCGCGTGCCCGAGGCGCCACCCACGCACGCGGACGACCAAGACAGCAAGAGCACCGCGAGGAACGGGCAGGCGCGCATGGAGTCATGCTAGCTTCCCGCCGCCCCGGTCGGACCACGAGGAGCGGCGCGACGGACTAGGTGTGCCAGCCCGTCGTGGGCTTGGATCGCGGCGGGCGGCACTCAACGGCGCTTGGTCCTCAACGCCTCCTGGTGCCGAGCCCGATCGTGCGCGCCCTACTTGGGATCGAAGAAGTCCCGGTCGTAGCTGCCTTGGTTCTCTGGGGAGAAGGTCTGCCAAACCTGGCCGGTCGCCGTGTCGAGGACATACGCGTGGCCGGGATTGGCGGCCATCTGGTAGCGGCCAGGCGCGATAGGAGCGTAGGCGATGATCAAGGCCGCGACGACGACCGCGATTCCAAGCACGAGGCTGCTTGTCCGATCCATGTTCAGTTCCTTGCGTGGGTTTCTAGAGCGGCGAAGGCTCACGACTTGCGACAGCAACGACAGATCCACCATAGCTGGGACAAGCACAATGGCAAGAGTTGCTTGTTCCGCCTGGTACGCGAGGGTTGCAGTCGAATCAGTTGCAACTCGTCTTTGCCGCCTTGGCCAGGGTGGCCGAGCGCCGCTTGCCTCTTGCGCGGTCGCGGAAGAGTGCAAGCCTTGACGTGCCGTGTGGGCTTGTCCTTCTGGCGACGCGGATTGGTCGTCGGCTTGCTCGCAACCGACCGGAAGCGTCGCGGCTTGACTGCAGGCGCAAGGGCAACTGCTCGAGTTGCCCGTGCACCTTGCCGGTCGACATGTCGAAGTCGACCAACTGCACGCGAAGGTGGACCGAGCGCGTGCCGTCGGCGTGTTCGTCGACGAAGTGCCGGCCGTCCAATCCTCTCGGCGCCGCAGGGCGCGCGCCTAGCCGATCTCGCGCAGCCGCGCGCCCATGCGACGGGCGAACGCCGACACGAGGAACGCCGCGCCCGCGAGCATGCAGCCGGGCAGCCAGCCAGCGATCAGGGTTCCCACAAGCCCTGCGCCGTCGGCAAAGGCCTCTTCGGGAGGATTGTCCACGGCTTGCCAGACTCCGTACCCGATGTGGGTCCCGAGGAACAACCCGAGCCAGAACACGAGTACGCCCAGCCCGAGCAGCCCGAAGCGCGCGAGCCAGTGTCCGAGTCGCGCCGCGCATGCTCCCGCGACAAGGACGATCGGCAAGCCATACAGCAGGTGAAGGCATAGAACCTGCTGGAAGGGACGCGAACTGTCGCTCGACGACGCGTACATCAGGCCGACGAGCGCGCAGCCGACAGCCGCGCCGATGGCGGACACGAACCGCAGCTCGCCCAGTCGTTGCCCAAGGAGCTCGCTCTCGCATTGGCGGACGTACGCCTCCTCGTCCCCGATGCGGCGCACCGCTTCGGCCGCCGCCACCTCGGGCGCGAGGCCCTCCGCGACCAACGCCGCGCGACACTCCTCGCGGTGGGCATGGAACTCCTGGCGAATCTCCATGCACGCGCGCGGACCCACGACCCACTTCACGAGATTCATGCCACGCCTCCGATCCTCTTCGGAGCAGCCGTCGCGGCCAACGCCTCCGTCACGGCGCTGGAGACCGCCTTCCAGCGTGCTGTGCCGAGCTTCAGGCGTCGCCGGCCGACGTTGGTCAGCGAATAGAACCGCGCCTTGCGGTTGTTCTCGCTCGTGCCCCAGTTCGCGCGCAGTTGGCCGAGGCGCACGAGGCGGTGCAGCGCCGGGTAGAGCGAGCCCTCCTCGACGAGCAGCGCGCCAAGGCTGCGCTGCTTGATGTGGTGCGAGATCCCGTAGCCGTGGCGCGGCTCGTCCGCGACGCTGCGCAGGATCAGGAGCTCGAGCGTGCCCGAGGGCAGCTCGTGCGGGTCGCTGGTGGGGTGGATCGGCATGGAGGATGCTTCCCTTGGCAGTGCAAGGGAAGCATGGCGCAGCACCCCTTGCGTTGCAAGGGGTGGTGGACGACGCGCATCAAGCCAGCAGGCCGTCGTGCGACGAATGCCCGCCTGAACCAACCTTGTCGCGGCTCAGCGCAGGCGCACGGTGGGGTCGCCGAGGTACACGAACTTCATGCCTTGGAAGAAGATGCTCGGCGGGTACCAGCTGTCGGTGGGTTCGAGCTCCATCAGGCGTTCGTCGCGCACGTAGCGCGCCAGCGCCGCGGTCCACCACTCGCCCGCGGAGGCGCGCGGATCCTGCGCCAGCGCGTCGACGAACCCGTCGAGCAGGGTCAGCGCGCAGGGTTGGCTGCCGGTCACGCAACCGATCACCACGATGGCGCCGCCATCGGGACGGCGCAGCGCTTCCTCCGACACGCTCGTCGCGTTGAACGGCGAGGGCTGCAGCGAGGCGGGGCTCGGCGGCGGCGTGGCGTGCACCTCGCCCGCGTTCGTGCCCGCGTGGTCGACGCCTCCTTGATCGCGGTAGCCTTCGTAGGGCGGCTGCGTGCAGATCACTGCGGTGGAGCAGCCGATGGAGAAGAAGAGAGGCGGCGTGTCGGTGGCGGGGGCGCCGTTCATGGTCGCGCGATCGAAGCAGCCCTCCCAGCCCCAGGGTTGGCCGTGCCCCGAGTGGAACAGCGCCGCGGGGCCTTGCGCCAACGCCTCGGCCACGGCGGCGACGCTCGGCTCGCGCCCCGGCAGGTAGTAGGCGAACCTGTCGGTCGACCACGTTCCGCGCGCTTTCACGCGCCCTACCAGCGCATCCGCCCACGCTTGGTTGTCGATCCATCCGCCGCTGAAGAAGAAGCGCAGCTCGGCGGGGGTTCCCTTCGCGCCCTTCTCGCGCGCCGCGAGCACGGCCGCTTGATGGCGCAAGGTCTTGGCGGCGACGAGCCGCGCTTCCTCGGGCGTCGACACCGGCCAGCGACCCACGGCGACCTCCGGCGCGTAGGAGACGCCATCGTGGTTGATCGGCCCGTCCTTGTGGCGTTCGCCGCGCACCTGACCGACGTAGTCGCCGTCGACGCCGTCCTTGGCCGCGTTCCAGTCGTCGAAGCCGCCGTCCGCGCGCGCGAGGTCGGCGTAGTACAAGTCGCTCGGATAGAAGGCCGTGTCGAAGGCCGGCGCCGCGACGCGGTCGAGCACCATGAAGCGCACCGGCATGACGTCGACGTCGCCCACGAGCAGCACCGCGTCCAGGGCGCCCGCCCGCCAACGACGATGCAGCTCGCGCTTCAAGCGCAACGGCGCGTCGCCGCCTAGGCCCTCGGGCACATCCTCCAGCGCGAGGAAGTCGACGACGCCCCGAAGCTGCCGCGCTCGCTCGACCAAGTAGGGCTCGAGGGCGCCACGGAAGGCTCGTGGCGCGACGACGAGTAGGCGCTGTCCGTCGTCGGCCGCTTCGCGCGCATCCGCGCGGCCGATCGTGGTGGCTCGCTCGCCTGGCAGTGGCGCCAGTCGCGCCTCGGAGGACCCGCGGGCGCAGCCCGCCGGCAGGGCCAAGGCGATTGCGACCAGCGTGCTCCAAGGCTTCCAGCCGACAGCCAGCGCCGGACCCCGCAGCCTGCTCTCTCCCGCGTGTTCCGACCCAGGACAGACTTGTTCCTCTCGGCCCATGCATGGGCAACATAGCGCCATGTGGCAAGCAGGGGGCCTTGAAGGGCTGGCTCTTGCTTTGCAAAGGGCAGCTGGGCCGAGCAACAGGGGGACATCCGAGTGGATTCCGAGCAAGGACCGCGCCCCAGCCGCGTACACAATGACCTGCCCCGCGCCAGACCTCGGCACCCCTCCAGGAGACCTTTCCGTCATGCGCCTCGCCGCCCTCGCCCTGCTCGCCTTGCTGTCCGGCTGCTTCATGATCACCGATGCCGCCACGCGCTTGGCCTCCGAGCTTGGCGAGCGCGCGGCCGAGCTGCGCTCCTCGGGTGCCGAACAGCTCGAGTTCCGCCATCTGCCGGATGGCTACCCCGATGGCGCGACGGGTTCGTACGAGATCACGCTGCGGGAAAGCACGCGCACGCCGCCCTTCACGGGCGCGCTGTTCATCGCGGACGTCGGCAGCTCCAGCCACCAGAAGCACGGCTACAACTGGTCGACCACCTCGCACCTGCGCCACGTCGGCGTGCCCGCGACGCTGACGATCAGGAAGCCCGCCGGCGAGCCGACGACCTTCGTCCTGCGGAAGTCCGGCGACGCGATCGACGTGGTCGAGCTGCGCTGAAGTCGATGCGCCGTCAGCGGCGCTCCAAGCAGGCCTCGGCCAGGCGTTCGCCCAAGGCGACGATGCCCGGCGTGGTGATCACGAGTTGGGACTCGCTGCCTGGCAGGTCGAACACCTTTAGGTGCACGAGCCGCGGGTCCGCGGCGGCGAGGCGCTCGAGCTCGGCGGTCGGATCGATGGCGTCGAGGTCCTCGGCGGCCGTGGGCGGTTGCTGGCTCGCGATCCAGCGCAGCGTCGGCAGCCCGAGGTCCTTGCGGCTCTGCGCCACGATTGCGGCGAGGTTCGCCACGGCCTTCCTGCGATAGGGCGCGAAGGCCATGTCGTTCTCGCCAAGGTGGTAGACGATGCCGGCGAGCTCGACGGCCTGTCCGTGCTCTTCGAGCTCGTGCACCGCGGCGCGCACGAACTCGAGGAACGCCGGGTAGAGGTTGCGCGACGCGGCCGCGCTGCCTTCGGGCGTCCAATCGACGATCTGCGAGCCGCCGTGGGTGAACTTGGCGATGGCGATGGGCTCCTTCGATGCGCGCACGAGCGCCGCGCCGAACGACAGTTCCGGCCCGAAGGTGTCGTAGGGGCCCGCCGGACCCAGCGGTTCCCAGCCGTCCGACACCTTGGCTCCGCCGCCCACGCTGTACTTGAACGCGATGCGCGCGTCGTCGCGCGCCAAGCCGCCCTTCGCTTCGATCTTCGCCAGGTCCTGCACGAACGAGCGCTCGCCCTCCATGTTGCGGTGGCCCGCGAGGACGTACAGCTTGACCTTGGCGCCCTTCGCGTACGGCCATTGCTTCAACGGCCGCGCGTCCCTTGGAAGCTTGCCGACGACGTCGAGGTAGGCGTCCGCGTGGTTCACGCCGTGCTCGAGCTGGCCCAGCGTGCCGTAGTGGTAGTGCAAGCCGCCGTCGCCGCCGATCTCCACGCCGACGTGCGAGGTGCGCACGAAGCGCGCCAGCGGATCGCCGGCGACGTACGCCCGCTGGCCTTCGCCCAAGGCGTGCATCTCGACGCGGTGGTCCATGCCCCACACGGTCTTCGTGCACAACTCCCCGATGTAGAAGCGCAGCTCGGGCAGGCCGAGGTCGCGCCGCCACGCCGCCGCGAAGTTCGCCAGGTTCCTGGCGTAGGCCGCGCGGCAGGCGTCGTCGAACATGTCGTTCTCGCCCTGGTGCCACATGAACCCTTCGACGCGATGGCGCGTCTTGGCGCGATCCAGCTCCGCCAGCGCCGCGCGCACGCGCCGCAGCGCCAGCGGGTAGAGCTTGAACCCACTCGGCTCGTCCGGGTTCCAGTCGCCGCACAACGTGGTCCCGCCGGCCGCGATCTTGACGATGGCGATCGGCGCGTCGACATGCTCGGCCACGCGGCGCGCGAAGCTCAGCTCCGGCCCGACCATGCCGTGCACCGGTCGCAGCGCGGTCCAGCCTTCCGACTGCGCCTTGTCCTCGCGGCCGATGCAGTAGGAGAACTTGACGCCCTCCTGCGGCTGGTCGAGGCCCGCGAACGGCGCGTAGAGCTGGATGTCCTGCGCGCGCGAGTCCGCGCCCACCATGTTCGACTGCCCGGCGAAGATGAAGACGCGCGTGGTCGTTTCGGCGGCCGTTCCGGCGGCCGCGAGCGAGCCGCTCGGCGCGAGCGCGCGGCAAGGCTCGACGAGGCAGGTGGAGGCGAGCGTGGCGAGGATCGTGGCGTGGAGTCGATCGAGCATGGATGGGGACTCGCGGGTCGTGGGTGCCCTTGGCGCGGCGGTCCTTCCATCATGCAGCACGCCCCGTCCACGGAGCGCGCGGATCCCCGAGCCGCAGGGCGTGGGGGAGGATCGCCCCGCGCCCGTGGCCGCTTGCCGCCGCCCTCCGCCGCGCCCGGCGGAGCCGGCGACCGGACTAGCGCTCGGTGCACCGGCCTGCGTGCTTGGCATGGGACCCGCTCGTCGGCTCCGCGTGCTGGACCGGCCTGCTCGTGGCCGCCGCGCGAACGGCGCGCGCCGCTCGCTAGACTGGGGCCCCGCATGTCCCGCCCCGCCATCGACGCCGCCACCCTCGAGCGCCTGCTCGAAGAGATCGCGCGCCAGATCCTCGAGCACGGTCCCGAGTCGTTGTCGCAGTGGGGATGCAGCTCCGTCTGCGTCGAGCTGTGCCCTGACCGCGTCAACGATGTCGTCCAGGCCGGCGCGTGCCGCATCGGCGTGCATCGTCCGGACCTCGCCAAGGTCGGCGGCGTCGCCAGCTACATCGACCACACGCTGCTCAAGCCCGAAGCGACCGCCGCCGAGATCGACAAGCTCTGCGCCGATGCGCTGCAACATCGCTTCGCCTCCGTGTGCGTCAACGGTTCGTGGGTGCGCCGCTGCGCCGAGATCGTCGGCGGTTCCGGCGTCGCCGTGTGCTCGGTCATCGGCTTCCCGCTCGGCGCGATGGCCACCGAGGTCAAGGCCTACGAAGCGCGTCGCGCCATCGAGGACGGAGCGTGCGAGATCGACATGGTGATGAACATCGGCGCGCTCAAGTCCGGCGACGCCGACTTCGTGCGCCGCGACATCGCCGCCGTGGCGGACACCTGCCATCGCCTCGGCGCGCGCCTCAAGGTGATCCTCGAAACGGCGCTGCTGACCGATCGCGAGAAGGAGATCGCCTGCGAACAAGCCAAGCTCGCCGGCGCCGACTTCGTGAAGACCTCGACCGGGTTCAGCAAGGGCGGCGCCACCGCCGCCGATGTCGCCCTCATGCGCCGCATCGTCGGCCCGACGATGGGCGTCAAAGCCTCCGGCGGCATCCGCGACGCAAAGGACGCCCAACAGATGATCGCCGCGGGCGCCAGCCGCCTAGGCGCCTCCGCCAGCGTCGCCATCGCGACCGGCGGCAAGGGCACTGGGGCGTACTAAGCCCAGATGCGCGGGCTGTCAAGAGAACCGAACACGCGCGCAGGCCCGCCACCAATCCCGCCGCGCGGCTCTACACGAGGCCGCGCTCGATGGC
>JBEBCR010000008.1:0-4213 GCA_041157565.1 Planctomycetota bacterium
CGCCCGGGTTGCCGCAGGACAAGCCGAGGTTGGAGCCTTCCGGCAGCGCGGCGATCTCGGCCGCGTCGTAGCCGATCTGGCGCGCGAGCGTCTCGGCGTCCGTGCGCACGCCGCAGCCGCCCTGCGGACCGCAGCACGATCCGCCGGCCTGGTCGGCCGTCGCGATGGCCGCGTAGCCCTCGCGCACGAGGCGCCGCAATTCGCCGGCCTGCCGGCCTCCATCCACCGCGTCGTCCTTCGCTTCCGCCCTTGCTTCGCCATCCCTGCGCATCGATGCACCTCCCGTGTCGGCCCGCATCCTAGCCCACTGGGAGCGGCGGCGCCCTGCGCACGAGTGCGCAGCTACAAGCGCGCGCCGCAGCGGTTGCAGTGCCGCGCCTCGGCCTCGTGGTCCGCGTGCCCGCAGCCGGGGCAGGCGTTCGAACGCCGCGTGGAGCCCTTGCGCACCATGACCTCGCGTCCGATCTCGGCCGCGACGATGCCCGTGGGCACCGCGAGGATGGCGAAGCCGGTGAGCATGATGAACGAAGCGAGCATCTTGCCCGCCACCGTCGCCGGGACGATGTCGCCGTAGCCCACCGTGGTGACGGTGACGATGGCCCAGTAGATCGAGGCGGGGATGCTGTCGAAGCGCGAGCCGTCGCCGTGCTCGAGCACGTACATCAAGCTGCCTTCCACGCAGACGAGCGCCAGCACGCTGGTCATGAAGACGAAGATCTTGCGGCGCGAGGCGAGCAGCGCGTGCAGCAGCAGGTTGGCTTCGCTGACGTGCTGCACCATCTTGAGGATGCGGAAGATCCGCATCAGGCGCAGGATCCGCACCGTCGCCATGTAGTGCGAGCCGCCCAGCAACAGGCTGAGGTAGTTGGGCAGCACCGCCAGGAGGTCCACCACGCCGAAGAAGCTGGTGGCGTACCCGAGCGGCCGGCGCGAGCACCACAGCCGCAGGGCGTACTCGAGGGTGAAGAGGATGGTGAATCCCCATTCGAGGGCGATGAACCAGCTCCCCCACGTGGCGCGCAGCGGCTCGACGCTGTCGAGCATCACGACCAGCACGCTGGCGAGGATCGCCCACAGGAGCACCAAGTCGAAGGCGCGCCCCGCCGGAGTGTCGGCGAGGAACACGATGCGCCAGATGCGCGTGCGCCAGCCGCCACCTTCGGGGGCTTCGCTTTCGGGGCTGCTGAGCGGGGTGCGCGACATGCGGGCAGGACGATAGCCATCCGGCCTGCCCGCGCCAAAGAGAGGAGCCCGGAACATCCGTCCCGGGCTCCTCTCCCGAGCCCCCCCCGGGCTCGTCAACTCTCCGCAATCCGATCGCCCGGCGTGCAGGCGACCGTCTGCGCTCTTGGCCGCGCCGCGCCCCTCACTGGGGCACGACGGTGAAGTTGCCCACGATGAAGGGCGGCAGCGTGGTCGCGTTGGGCTCCACGCCCCAGGTCGTGACGCTCAACTCGCCCGTGACGGGCGCCACCTGGAACTCGGTCCAACCAAAGGTGTGCGTGGCCGACCAGCCACCGGCGTTCAGCGTGGCGTTGATCGGCGCTCCGACCAGACCCACCGTGTCGTAGCCGAGCGGCGCGACCTGCTGGTCGATCAACTGCTGCACGAAGGCGTCCTTGGCGGGGATCGGCAAGGACTGGTAGAAGGCGACTTGCGCCGGGGTCAGCAAGCCCAAGGCGCTGGCGAGGCCCACCACCGTGGGGCCGAAGGGCTGGTTGTACGAGATCGAACCGGTCGTCACCTCGAAGGCGCCGGTCTGCTGCTGAGGCTGGCCGGGGCCGGCGGAGTAGGTCAGGTTGTTGACGATCGTGCCGTGGATGTCCGCCGCGACGAAGACGACGTTGCGGATGTTGTTGGCGGCGACATGCGCGAGGACCTCGGCGCGCTCGGCCGCGTAGCCTTCGTAGCGATCCTGACCGGCCACCACGCCGAGGTTCTGGATCGGCTCGGGGATCATGACGAATTTCCACTTGATGCCGGCTTGCTCGGCGGCGAGCAGGTCGGCCTTGAGCTCTTCGACCTGGGCGCGACCGAGCATCGTGCGCGTCGGGTCGTAGCTCGACACGAGGAAGTTGAGCACCTGCGCCTGGTCGGCGGGATTGGCGACCGCGGGCAAGGACTGGTCGCGGAAGGAACGCGCGTCGAGCACCATCAGCGCCGCGTCGGTGCCGTAGGCCATCTTGCGGTACAGCTTGCGCTTGAACGCCGTGCGAGCATCGCCGGTCTGGCCGTAGGCGAGGCGCAGGGTCGGCATGTACTCGGTGAAGGACCGCATGCCATTGCGGAACAGGTTGGTCTCGTTGATGTAGGCGCCATTCAGGTCGAAGCGCGCATCCGAGGACGGCGCGGCGCCGCCGGCGAAGTCGTTGGTCACCTCGTGGTCGTCGATCGAGGCCCACAGCGCGGTCGAGCGACGCAGGTCGCCGACGCCATTGACGCCGGAGAAGGCCGAGAGCACTTCGGCGTGCTTGCCGCGGAACTCGTCGAGCGTGATGCACTGCGCGACCGGCACGAGGGGCGAGGCCACGTCGGCGTAGATCGTGTCGCCGAGCATGACGAAGAACTCGAGGTTGGCGGTGGCGGCGTTGGAGAGCGAGCCGGCCGGCATGAAGTCGCCGCGCGAGTCGCCGGAGACGCCGAAGCGCAGGCCTTGCACTCCACCTCCGAGGCGCGGCGTCCTGAACGTCCCGCTGTCGACGCCGCCGGACGGAGATTGCGCTTCGTAGTAGTAGGTGGTGCCCGGCAGCAGGCCGCGCACATACGCCTTGGCGGGCAAGGTCGCGTCGACGACGGTGGCTGTGCGCGTGGCGGCGCCAGCCAGGCTCGGATCGGTCGAGTAGCGGAAGGTCACAGTGCCCGCCGTGGCGGAGCGGGCCCACAGGACGGCGTAGGTGGGACCGACATCGCCAGCGGCGACGCGCTGGGGCAGATCGGCGGATTGGGCGAAGGCGAGGCCGCCGAGCAGGGCGATGGCAGCGAGAGTGCGAGCTTGCAGCATGGGTGGGGTTGCGTCTTGGTGTCCAGGTTCGCGCGCACGGCCCGCTGGCCGTGCGAGGAGATCTTCCCCGCCGGATGCAAGTCGGCCGGGAAGGAGTTGCCAAGCCCGCGTGAAGTCCTCCGCGCGTCGAGGCGGAACGACGACCAGCTTGACTTGCGCTTGATCCGACCTTGCTGCGCCACTTGCAGGCCTAGTTCGCGCGCGGCCGCGAGGCACGGGAAGACCAGCGGCGCGCAGGCGTCGAAGTGGGCGATGGACGCGACGGAGGAAGCACGAACTTCGCAACTGCGCCTGTGGGTCGGCCACGCGCTGCTGGCCGCGATGGGCACCGCCGGCCTCGCCGCCAGCGCCGCGTGGGCCGCGTTGATGCCTGATTCCGGCGCCTTGTCGGATCGCGACCAGGCCGCGCCGCGGGACTGCGACGGCCTCGCTTGCGCGGTGCTCAGCCGCATGGTTCAGGCCGATGTGTGCGTCGAACCCGCCGCAGCGCTGCACGAGGACCGCGGTTGTCGCCTCGAAGCCATGGCGTGTGGCGCGAGCTCGGACCGCGTCATGCGCGGCAGTCGACCGGTGCGTTGGCACCGCGCTGGAGAGTGCGAAGCCTGCTTGCACGACCGACCCTCGCGCTTTCCGGGCGTGGCGGGCATCGACCTCCCACGCACGACGGGCAAGTGTCGCCAGCTTCTCTGAACCTTCGGGACGATCACGAGCCTGGTCGAAGCACGAACTGGATGCGACGCGACGCAGCCATGCGCCTTCGCACTGCTGCCACGCGCGCTTAGCACTCGGCGGGATGGGGCTTGGCGGCGCGCCCAGCCACGATGTCGCGTGGACGACGACCGCCGACCCTTTCGCACCCCGGCGACGCGTCCTGCCCCATGAAGCACGCCGTCCGCCTTGCGCTCCTCGCGCTCCTCGCCCCCGCCGCGCAGGCCCAGCAGATCTACGCGCTCGACGATGGAGCGCCCAATCTCGCCATCACCTACGGACTGCCCGCCGACTACGCCTGGTTGCAGTCGTTCGCCACGAGCGGCGGCCCCGACGCCATCGTCAAGGTGCGCCTGATGCTCGAGCCCGGCGGCATCCGCCCAGGCACTCGCATCCGCCTGTGCGTCTGGGAGGACCCCAACGACGACCTGCAGCCCAACGACGCCATCCTGCGCGCCGTGCACGCCGACGTGGTTCCCCCGATCGCCGCGCTGGGCTGGGTCG
>JBEBCR010000009.1:0-12457 GCA_041157565.1 Planctomycetota bacterium
TCACCCCCGCGCCGCGACCACCAGCCGGCCCGGAGCGCCCGAATCGGGTTCGGCGAGCAGGCCGCCGCAGAACCGGCGCAGCGTCCGTTCGCCGCGACGGTGGCTGGAGTAGCCGCAGGAGAAGGCCGGCGGGCGCGCGAGGGCGTCCTTGGGCAGGGGCAGTCGCACGCCGCGGCCGCCTTGCACGACGCGCTCGCCGAGGCGCAGGATGGCCATGGGTTCCGGTGCGCCGCCCGCGTCCTCGATGCGCGCGTGGACGTGGCCTTGGTGGAGGCGCAGCACCATGCTGGCGGCGCGCTCGCGCGGGCCTTCGCGCACGAGCTCGACGCGCAGCGGCGTCGCGTCGAGGTGCACGGTGCGCACGCGCTCGAGCGGCGTGTCGCACACGAGGGGCGCCTCCCCACCCGCGACGTCGGGCGCGACGAGGGCGAAGGCCAGCAGCGGATCGCCGCCGATCCTCCACGAGCCGCCGCGCATGGTCCACGACGCCTCGAGCTCCTCGCCCGGCGCGAGCACGCCCGACCAGCCGAGCGGCTCCAGCTCGAACGCGCCGCGCCGCACCTGCACGAAGGCGCGCGCCTCGAGCGGCCGCGCGAGCGGGTTCCTGACGCGCGAGCGCACGGCGTGCTCGGCGCTCCACGCCGGGCCGAAGCGCGGCAGGACGAGCGGCATCTCCAGCGGCGCGACGGAGACCGGCCAGCCCGCCGCGCGCGGGGCGAGCCGCGCCCAGGCGCGAGCGAAGGCCGCGCGCGGACCCTCGCAGGAGAGGATCCCGAACGCCCCGCCATGCACGGCGTCGAGCAGGTCCTCGGGCGAGTCGCAGCCGATCCACCAGCGCTCGGCGCTCCACGCGAGGCTCGGCGCGGCGCGCCACGCGGCCGGACGCGCCCCCACCGCCTCGAAGCGCTCGTCGCGCGCCACCTGCGCCAGGCGCTCGTCGGGCGCGTCGAGGATCCACAAGGCGGCGCCGCCGGCGTCGCGCGCGGCCTGGCAGACGGAGATGGAGCGCGAGGCGACGCGCAACAGGGCGCGCGGGGCCTCGCGCCGCGCGACTTCCACCGCGCGCCGGGCCACGCGCTCGTCCTCGACGAGCAGCACGAACATGGGCGGCGCGTCGACGTCGAAGGCGGCGGGATGGCGCAGCGCGAGCACCTCGTGCGGCAGCGGGATGCGCTCGCCAGCGCGCTCGGCCGCCTGCCAGCCGCCGGCGTCGAGGCGCGCGAGATCGACGAGGCTCGCCTCCGCCACGAGTCCCGCCCCGTTCGTGGTGCGTTCCAGCTCGCGGTCGGCGAACACGACCAGCTCGCCGTGCGCGCACTCGCGCAGCTCGCAGGCCACGCCGTCGAGTCCGAGCGCGAGCGCGCGCCGGAACGAGACCAGCGTGTTCTCCGGCTCGTCGAGCGGCGCGCCGCGCCAACCGAGGATCCACGGCGGACCTTCGGCCAGGGCGCGCGCCGGCGGAGGCGCGGGAAGGCCTCCCTCTTCGCCCGCGGGCGTGGCGCCGCGCGGCGTCAAGCGAACTCGACGAAGCGGCCCGTGGAGGCGACGACCTCGCCGATCCTCTTCGCGGGCTCGCCGCGCGCGAGGAGTTCGCGCTCGAGGACGGCGGCGCGCGCCGCCGGCACGGCGATCAGCAAGCCACCCGAGGTCTCGGCGTCGAAGACGAGCGAGACGAGCGCCGGATCGAGGCCGGCGGCGACCTCGACCACGTCCGCCAGCGCGGCCTTGGAGCGGCCGCTGCCGCCCGAGCAGTACCCGCCGCGCGCCAGGTCCAGCACCCCGGGGAAGAGCGGCAGCGCGGCCGACTCGAAGCGCAGCGTGACGCCGCTCGCCTTGGCCAGGTTGCGCGCGTGGCCCGCGAGGCCGAAGCCCGTCACGTCGGTGGCCGCGTGCGCTCCCGCGACGCCCATCGCCTCGGCCGCGGCGGCGTTCAAGCGCGCCATCTGGCGCGCGGCGGGCTCGAGCTCGCTCCAGCCGATCTTCAGCTTCTTGGCGGCCGTGGTCATGGTGCCCATGCCCAAGGGCTTGGTCAGGTACAGCTGGTCGCCGGGCTTGGCGCCCGAGTTGGCGGCGATGCGCTCCTTGGACACGATGCCGGTGACGGCGAAGCCGAAGTGCGCCTCGGCCGACTGCACCGTGTGCCCGCCGACGACGACGGCGCCCGCCCGCGCCACCGTCTCGAAGCCGCCGCGGAAGATCTCGCGCGTCCACTCCGGATCGAAGTCCTTGGGGATGCCGGCGATGTTCAGCGCGGTGAACGGCTTGCCTCCCATGGCGTACACGTCGGACAGCGAGTTGGCCGCCGCGATGGCGCCGTACCAGTACGGATCGTCGACGACCGGAGGGAAGTAGTCGACCGTCTGCACCAGGCAGGTGCGGCTGTCGCCGGGCAAGTCCCCGACGCCGGCGAGGGCCACGATGCCCGCGTCGTCGAAGGTCTCGGGACCTACCAGCACTCGCGTGTCGGTCGCAACGATGTCGCGCAGCACGTGCGCGAGCTGCCCGATGGGCATCTTCGCCGCTCAACCCGCGCAGTTGGCGTAGTCGGTGAGTCGCTTTTCTTGCTGTTCGGCCATGGGGTTCGAGCGCGGACGATGGCGTCCGCGCCGCCGCAGCACTCTAGCCTCCCCGCGCGCCCGTTGCGACCGTGGCCGGCCTCGCGTGGTCCCCCGCGCGCCCTCAGCCGCCGCGCCGCAAGGCGCCGCGCGTGTCCAGCACGGCGCGCGCGCGCGTCCGCACGAGCTCCCAGTCGATGCAGCGATGGTCGGTCAGCACGACGACGAGGTCCGCCTCCTCCAGGGCCGCGGCGTCGAGCAGCTCGAGGCGCGGCAGCGCTCGCCCCTCGTGGTCCTCGAGCGGCGCCTCGGCGGAGAGCAGCGGGTCGTGCCAGCGCACCAGCGCGCCCGCGCGCGCCAGTTCGCGCGCGACGACCAGCGCCGGGGCGTGCGTGGTGACGTCGACGTCGCGCTTGTAGGCGACGCCCAGCAGCAGCACGCGCGCGCCCGCGAGCGGCCGCCCGAGCTTGGCGGCGCACTCCTCGACCACCTGCAACGGACGGCGCGCGTGGATGCGCGCGGCGAGCTCGAGCAGCTCGGCCGAGGCGCCCGCGGCGCGCGCCGCGTTGGCGAGCAGCCGCGCGTCCTTCGGGATGCAATGGCCGCCCATGCCGGGACCGGGATCGAAGCGCTGGAAGCCGAACGGCTTGGTGGCGGCGGCGTCGAGCACGGCGCGCGCGTCGAGGCCCATGGCCGAGCAGGCGGAGGCGAACTCGTTCGCCAGCGCGATGTTCACGCTGCGGTAGGCGTTCTCGTAGAGCTTCGCGGCCTCGGCGACCTCCAGCGATTCCGTGGGCACGACCGCTTCGAACACGCGCTCGTGCAGGGCGCGCGCGGCGCGCAGGGAGCGCTCGTCGCCCCCAGCGACGAGCTTGGGCACGGCGCGCAGCGCGCGACCCGCGCCGGGATCCTCGCGTTCGGGCGAATGCGCCACGAGGAGGTCGGCGCGGCCGCGCGCGACGAACGCCTCGGCCACCAAGGCGCGCGTGCCGCCCGGCGGCAGCGTCGACTCGACCACGACCAGCGCGCCGCGCGGCAAGACGCCCGCGAGCGCCTGCACCGCCTGCGACAAGGGCTCGGCGTCGAGCGCGCCGCCGGCGTCGAGCGGCGTCGGCACGCACACGAACACGGCCGAACAACACGCCAGCCGCTCGGGATCGCCTGCGACCTCGAAGCGGCCCGAGACGGCGAGGCGGGCGGCCAGCGATTGGTAGCGGAGCACGTCGCGGCCCTCCGCGAGTTCGCGCACGCGGCGCGCGTCGCGGTCGAAGCCCACGACGCGGAAGCCCGCTTCGACGTAGGCCGCGGCCAGCGGCAGGCCCACTCCCCCGAGGCCCACCACGCCCACGACGATCTCGCGGCGCGCGCAGGCGGCCTCGAATCGCGCGAGGTCGACGGTCGACGCGCTCGGGTGTTGCGGGGCGGATCGGCTCACGCGCTTCCTTGGACGAAATCGCCTGCTTTGTCTTCCCGGCGGAGTGGGCGCGCGCTATTCGCAACCGTGCGCCACCTTGGCGCAGGCGGCGAGCAGCAGTTCGTCGTCCCCGGGGAGCAACGTGCGCGGATCGAGGAGCAGCGCCTCGTCGGCGACGCGCGCGAACACCGGCGGGTCGCACTCGCGCAAGGCGCGCGCCAGCGCAGCGGCCGAACCGCGCGGCGCGAGGCGCACGACATGGGTGTCGAGCAGCACGCCTGGCGCGGCGCCCGAACCCGGCTGCGACTGCCCGGGGACGACGCGCGCGTCGAAGCCCAAGGCGACGAGCCGCGCGGCCAGCGCCTCGGCGCGCGGCAGGAGGTCGGCGGCCCGCGCCGACAGCATGGCGCGCGCCGGCAGCTCGCCGGCGCGGCCCGACGACAACAGGCGCAACGTCGCCTCCAGCCCGGCGATGGCGACCTTGTCGAGGCGCAGCGCGCGGTACAGGGGGTTCTTGCGCAGCTCGCGGATCTTGTCGCGCCGGCCGACGACCAGGCCCGCCTGCGGACCGCCGAACAGCTTGTCGCCCGAGTACATGACGAGGTCCACGCCGCTCGCCACCGCGTCGCGCACCATCGGCTCGTCGCCGAGCAGCGGCGCCAGCTCGACCTCGTCGTCGAAGTCGAACAAGCCCGAGCCCAGGTCGAAGGCCGTCGCCACGCCGCGCTCGCGGCCGAGGCGCGCCAGCTCCGCCGCGGGCGTCTCCTCGACGAAACCGACCATCTTGAAGTTGCTGCTGTGCACCTTGACGAGCAGGCCCGTCGCGGGGCCCACCGCGCGCTCGTAGTCGGCGATGCGCGTGCGGTTGGTGGTGCCCACCTCGACCAGCTTGGCGCCGGCGCGCGCCATGACGTCGGGCACGCGGAAGCTGCCGCCGATCTCGACCAGCTCCCCGCGCGACACGATCGCCTCGCGACCGCCGGCGAAGGTCTGGAAGGCGAGGTACACGGCGGCGGCGCAGTTGTTGACGCCGATCCCCGCCTCGGCGCCCGTCAAGCGCGCCAAGAGCTCGCTCAGCCGATCGTCGCGCTGGTTGCGCTCGTTCGTGGAGCGGTCGACCTCGAGCACGCAGTAGCTGCGCGCCGCCTCGGCCATCGCCTCGGCCACCTCGGGATGCACGGGCGCGCGGCCGAGCCCGGTGTTGAGGACGACGCCGGTGGCGTTGACGCAGCGCACGAGGCCCTTGCGGCGCTCGCGCCGCGCCTCGTGCTCCAGGCTCCGCCAAGGCTCGCCGGCCTCGAGGAGCGCGGCCAGGCGCGCGGCGTCGAGCTCGCCGTCCTTGATGGCGGCGCGCCAGCGCTCGAAGAGCCGCGCCGCGAAGGCGGCCGCGAGCTCGCGGCCCACCAGCTCCACGACGCCGGCGCAGCGCGCGTCGGCCAGCACCGCGTCCATGGCGGGCAGGAGTCGGTAGGCGGAGGAGCTTTCGCGCGTGTCCACTGGGGCCCATATTCGCCCTCCGGGGAGGCCGAACGCAAGTCGGAGGCGCCGCGGCGCCGCCGCGAGGCTAGGCTGTGCCGCTTCGCGCCCGCGCTCGACCGCGCGCCGGGGCGCGCGTGCAAGCACCATGCCTTCCGACGCCCCCATCCGCTGGCGACTGCGCCAATCCGACCCGACGATCGTGGCCGAGCTCGCGCGCCGCGCCGGAGTGTCGCGCGTCGCGGCCACCGTCCTCGCCAACCGCGGCTGCACCTCGAGCGAGGAGGTCAAGCGCCTGCTCGCGCCCTCGCTGCACCACCTGCACGATCCGCTGCTCCTGCCGGACATGCCGGCGGCGGTGGCGCGCGTGCTCGCCGCGGTGCGCGCGAAGGAGACGATCCTCGTGCATGGCGACTACGACGTCGACGGCGTGACCGGCACGACGATCCTCGTGAAGGTGCTCGAGCACATGGGGGCCAAGGTGCGCTGGCACATCCCCGACCGCCACAAGGACGGCTACGCCTTCGGGCCGCACTCGCTGGAGAAGGCGCGCGAGACCGGGGCCACGCTGGTCGTCAGCGTCGATTCCGGCACGAGCGCCCACGAGTGGATCGCCAAGCTCGCCGACATGGGCGTCGACGTGGTGGTGACCGACCACCACGAGGCCAAGCCCGGTCCCCTGCCGCGCTGCGTGGCGGTGGTCAACGCCAAGCGCGCCGACTCGACCTATCCGTTCCGCGAGCTGTGCGGCGGCGGCGTGGCCTTCAAGCTCGCGTGGGCCCTGGCGCAGGCGCGCGCCGACGGCGGCAAGGTCGACGAGGCCTGGCGCGCGCTGCTGGTCGAGTGCATCGGCTACGCCGCGGTCGCCACGGTCTGCGACGTCGTGCCGATGCGCGACGAGAACCGGCTGATCGCGCACTACGGCCTGAGGGAGATCCAGGCCGGCCGCACGCCGGGCATGCGCGCGCTGGTCGAGGCCTGCAACCTGCCGCAGGGCCGCATGTCGAGCACGACCATCGGCTACCAGATCGGCCCGCGCATCAACGCCGCCGGGCGCCTCGCCAACGCGCGGATCGCCGTCGAGCTGTTCCTGTCGAAGGACATCGAGGAGGCGCGGCGGCTGGCGGCGCAGGTCGACGCGCTGAACACGGCGCGCAAGGAGAAGGAGCGCGTCGTCGTCGAGGAGGCCGTCGCCATGGCGCGGCGCTGGAGCGACGCGCGCCACCACCCGGTGCTGGTGCTGGCCTCGGAGGCGTGGGACCCGGGCGTCGTCGGCATCGTGGCCGGGCGCATCGTCGGCCGCATGGGTCGCCCGGCGGTGGTGCTCGGCGTCAAGGACGGCGTCGCCAAGGGCAGCGCGCGCACCATCGCCGGCCTGTCGCTGATGGATGTCATGTCGGCCGGCGACGGCTTGTACGAGACCTGGGGCGGCCACCACCAGGCCGCCGGCTGCACGATCAAGGCCGAGCGGCTCGACCTGCTGCGCGAGCGGCTGGTCGAGCGCGCGCGGGGGCTGCTGGGCGGCGAGGCGCCGCCGCCGCGCGTGCACGAAGCCGACTGCGAACTGCCGCTCTCGGCCTATGGCGAGCTGCTGCTCGACGAGCTCGAGCGCTTCGAGCCGTGGGGCCAGGACTTCCAGGGTCCGGTGTTCGCGACGCGCGACCTGCGCCTCGCCGAGCAGCCGACGATCATGGGCAAGGACCGCAAGCACTTCTCCATGCGCCTGCGCAGCGGCGACGCCGTGTTCAAGGCCAAGGCCTTCGGGCTCGCCGAGCGCATGGGCGAACTCGCGCCCGGCACCCCCATCCACGTCCTGTGGCGTCCCGATCGCAACACCTTCCGCGGCACGACCACGGTCGAGATGACGATCGAGGACTTCGCCGTGGGCGTGGATCCATTGGCCTGAACTGCAACGAGCTGGACTGCAACGCGCTGCAGGTTCACGCGGCGCGACGGGCGCGCCTCGCGGAGCCGAGCGCGAAGTAGAGCGCCGCTGCCCCCGCGATGGCCAGCAAGGCCCAAGCCCGGTGCTCGACTGCAAGAAGGCGCGCGGGGTCGGACTCCAGTCCCTCCGCGCCAAAGGCGAGCGAGAGCAGCACCGCCAGCACCAGCATGCCGCCCAACATGCCCAGCGAACGCGACTGGGCCGAGAGCGCGGAGGCGATCGAGTACTGGGAAGGAGGCAACGCGGACATGACGACCATCATGTTGGGAGTCGAGAAAAGCGCGAAGCCCAATCCGTGCAGCAGCAGCACGACCAGCACCGGCCACGCGCCCTGCTCGGCCTCCAAGTTGGCCGCGTAGCAGGCGAGGACGAGGATGACGGCCACGCCCGCGGCGACCATGCGCCGCGGCCCGAGGCGATCGGCGAGCCAACCCGAGCACGGCGCGAGCAGCGCCATGAACGCGGCGCCGCTGGCGAGGATCAACCCGGCTTCCGCGGCGGGCCGTTGCAGCACGATCTGCAAGTGCAGGCTGAGAAGCACGATGTTGGCGTAGGCGTTCATGTACAAGAGCGCCTGCACGAGCAGCGCCGACTCCAGGGGCGCATTGCCGCGCAACTGCCGCAAGTCGACCAACGGACGCGCGAGGCGCGACTGCCAAGCGACGAAGGTCGCGCCGAGCGCCAGCGCCAGCAGCACCCCCGCGATGCCGAGCCACCCCTCGCGCCACGAGGCGGTGCCGAGCACGGCGCATTGCACCGCCGCGGCGAAGAGCAGGCTGCTGGGCCAGTGCACCGCGCCCTTCTCGGCCTTCCTCCAGCGGCAGGCCAGCAACGCCACCACGGGTGCGGCGAAGGCGAGGAGCAACGCTGCGCCACCGAGGAAGACGAAGCGCCAGCCGCCCAGATCGACCAACCAACCGGCGCACAGCGGACCGACGGACAAGCCCGCGTAGGTCGCGCCGATGGCCGCTCCGAAGACCCGACCGCGCCGTTCGGCGGGCGCCAGCTGCGCCAGCAGCGCCCCACCGGTCGTGGTCACGACGGCGGCGGAGACCCCTTGCAGGAAGCGCAGGCACAAGAGGAGCTCCACCTGCGCCACCATGGCCAGCGAGGCCGTCAGCAGCGCGAAGCACAGGAGCCCGGCGCGGTACAGCGTCCGCGCGTCCGTGGCGTCCGCCAGCCGGCCGATGGGCAGCAGGAACGAGGCCGAACCGGCGAGGAACAAGGTCTCGACGAGGCCGAGCTGCCGCGCGCTGGCGCCGAGATCCTCGGCCAGCGCCGGCAGCGCCACCGCCACGCCGGAGAACATGAAGGCCGGCGCGAACTGCGAGGCGATGATCGAGGCGAGCAGCAGCCGTTCGCGTCCGGGGCTCGCGGAGGAGGCTTGCATGCGCCGGTCGCCGCTCAGAAGCGGAAGGTCCAGCCGATCTTGGCCGCCACGGCGGAGTCCAGCGTGTCCAGGCCGTCCTCGTCGCGCCGCATGTTCTGCGTCCACACCAGGTACACGTCGCTGCCGGGCGCGGCGATCCAGCGCAGGCGGCTGTTGACGCCGCCCGCGTCGGACTCGTTGTCGAACTGCAGGAAGTTCGCCCACGACAAGTCGGGCGTGAACGAGAGGAGCGTGCGCAGGCGCCCGACGTGCACGACCTCCTCGCCGGAGTCGAGGTCGAGCGCGGCGCGCGTCCAGCTGGCGGAGCCTTGGAACCAGCGGTTGGGACGCCAACCCAGCTCGACCTCGGTCTCGAAGCTGGTGCCGCCGTAGTACTCGCCGCCCTCGACCTTGCCCGACAGGTCGAGCGGGCGCTTGTTGGTGGTCTGGTACTCGAGGCGCGCGCGCAGGAAGTCGTAGGTGCCCTCGGGCACCGGCAGGCCCGCGGGCTCGAAGTCGGGGGAGTCGACGACGTCGCGCTCCTGCACGAGCTCGAGCCGCAGGGCGTCGCCCGTGTCGAAGACCACGCCGACGGGCTGCACCTCCAGCGTGGCGGTCTGCAGCTCGTCGTCGAGGCCGACGACCAGCGCGCCCTCGATCGAGTGCTCGCTGCGGCGCAGCAGCCCCTCGTGGCGCGGCTCGAAGGTCAGCTCGGCGGCGTACTGGCGCACGCCGTTGCGCGGCACGAAGCCCAGCGCGGGATCGAAGTTCTCCTGCAGTTCGCGCGCCGAGGCGCGCCAGTCCCAGACGTCGTTGGGATAGGCGATCGAGGCGCCGAAGGCGGCGCCATCGTCCACTTCGCCGTCCTGCGCGTTGAACAACGCCCAGGCCGAGCCTTGCAGGTTCTTGCCGTCGAGGAACTCGTCGGTGCGCAGGTTGAGGTCGAAGCCGACCAGCGCGTCGTCGCGCTCCCCCAGCGGATCGCCGGCGGTGCCCACCACGCCGAAGCTGGACTGCTCTCCGAAGTTGCGCGCCACGCGCGCGGCGAACAGGTTGGCCGAATCCAGCTCCTCGCCGCCGTCCAGCGTGGCGGATTCGGCCTGCACGTCGAGCACGCCCACGCTCCAATCGTCCGTGCGACCCGTCAGCTTGGCGCCCGCGAGGATCGGCACCTCGTCGCCGTCGACCAGGCCGATGCGCCGCGAGAAGAACGGCACGAGGCTCCGGTCCAGGTCGGCGAACTCGAAGATCCCGGCGTCCTGCAGGAAGAAGTCGCGCTTCTCCGGGAAGAAGAGCGGGAACCTCGTCAAGTTCACTTGACGGTCGTCCACTTCGACCTCGGCGAAGTCGGTGTTGACCGTCAGGGCCGTCGACCAGCCCGGGAAGGGCCGCCAGAACAGGTCGAAGCCCGGCTGCAGGTCGTCCTCTGGCGAGGCGCCGTCCCGGTCGACGCGCTCGGCGGCCACGAAGGGCACGAAGTCGAGGCCGAGGCCGTGCTCGGCGCCCGCCATGCCGACCAGATCCGCGCCCGAGGCCAGGGTGAAGGGCCGGTCCTCGGCGCGCAGGCAGCCGTAGCGGCAGTACTCCAGCTTGCGCTGGATGACGCGGTTGATGTTGAAGCCCCACGCGTCGGCGTCCGGGTCGAAGCCCAGCGTGTCGAAGGGGATGGCGATCTCCGCCGTCCAGCCCTGCTCGTCGATGGCGGTGCGCGCCTCCCAGATGCCGTCCCAAGGCTTGTTGAAGCCGTTGCCGCCGCGCGACAGGAGCGCGTCGCCCAGGGATCCCGCCGCCGAGACCTGGAAGTAGTACGCGTTGCGCCGGTCGCGGAAGGTGTCGAACCACATCTCCAGCCGGTCGTCGGGGGACAACTCCGCGTCGCGCTGCATCTGCGTGGCGACGATCTTGCCCGGCTCCGAGTCGAAGCAGCGCACGCCGAGGTAGAGCACGCGTCCATCGTGCGCGATGCGCACCTCGGTGCGCTCGCTGGGCTCGGCGAACAGTCGCGGCGTCATCTGCACCAGCTCGCCGATCGGCTCGACCCCGCCCCAGCAGGCGTCGTCGAGCCGGCCATCGACGCGCGGCGCCTCCGCGATGCGCTCGGCGCGGGCCACGGGACGGCGGAAGCCGGTCGGCTCCGCGGGCCCTTCGCCGGGGCGCGGCGGCCCGTCCGCCCCCGCCAGCGCGGCGTGGAGCGCGAGGAGGAGCGCGTTCACGAACGACGCCTCATGGCTCGCGGAACTCCACCCACACCGGGGCGTGGTCGGACAAGCCGGCCTTCTTGTCGATGCGCGCGCCCACGACCAGGTCCGCGAAGGCCTTGTTCATCAGGACATGGTCGATGCGCCAGCCGATGTCCTTCTCGCGCGCCTGCCCCCGGTTGCTCCACCACGACCACAACGCCGGGTCGTCCGGGTTGGCGCGGCGCACGACGTCGGTCCAGCCGCGGCGGCACGCCCGCTCGAACCACGCGCGCTCCTCGGGCAGGAAGCCGGAGTTCTTCTCGTTCTGCCTGGGCCGCGCCAGGTCCTTGGCGGTCGGGGCGATGTTGAGGTCGCCGCACACGGCGATCGGCCGCTTCTCCGCGGCCAAGGCGTCGAGCCACGGATCGAGTTCGTCGAGGAAGCGGAACTTGGCCGCCTGGCGCGCCTCCCCCGACGAACCGCTGGGCGCGTACAAGGACACCAGGCTGAAGCCCTCGAAGTCCGCGCGCAGCGCGCGCCCCTCGTCGGCGAGGTGCGCGAAGGGCAGGCCGCGCGTCAAGCGTTCCGGACAACGCCGCGCGTACACTCCCACGCCGCTGTAGCCCTTCCTGGCGGCCACGTGGAAGGCCGCGGCGTAGCCCTCGGGCTGCAGCAGGTGCTCCTCCATGTCGGACTCGTGCGCGCGCAGCTCCTGCACGCACAGGTAGTCGGGCTTGTGCTTCCCGAGCCAGCGGCTGAAGCCGCGGCGCTCGGCCGAACGGATCCCGTTGAGGTTGAGGGTGCACAAGAGCGGCATGGGAGCCGGGCATTGTGGGGCGGCGCGACGCCATGGTCGAGCGCGAAGGCGGGACGAAGGCCCCGGCGGGCCGCCGATCCGCGCAGCGCGGGCCCAAGTCCGCCCGCGGCGCGCACGGAGGCCCCGCGCCTGTCCGCTCAGGGGCGCCAGACGACGCGCAGCGCGTCGCTGGCGTTGAAGCTCGCGGGCGTGCAGTGACCGGCGGCGCCGTCCCTGTACCAGGCCTGGTAGAGGCGCACGCCGCTGGCGACGAGGCCGCCGAGCTGCGACACGCTCGCGCCACCCGGCGCGGGCAGGCCGGCGACGCCGCCCACGGTGGAGCGCGTGCCGAGCCGCACGCGCGTGCCCGTCACGCACAGGAGGCCGTCTCCGAACGGCGTCGGGGCCGAGCGGTCGGTCGCCTGCACGAAGGCGCACGAGCCCGCCGGCAGGCCGCTCGCCGTCAGCGCGAAGCCGTCGGAGGCGAGGCTCGTGGCGCCCGCCCCGTCGAGTCGCGCCGATTGTCCAGCCGAATTGACACAACCCGCGGCGCCCGCTCCGCACGGGCAGGGCAGCGCGGGGCCGGAGCACAGGCGTTGGACGCGCGTCTCGTGCACGACGCCCCCGCCGACGCTGAAGAAGCCCGCGCCGAACAGGCCGGGCGCGCCGCCGAGCACCAGGTCGGCGTCGAGGTCGAGGGCCGAGCCGTACAAGGTCTGGAA
>JBEBCR010000010.1:0-12235 GCA_041157565.1 Planctomycetota bacterium
GTCCGGATCGAGCTCGCGATCCGCCTCCGGCGCCGCCACCAACCCGCCCCAGCGCGCCTGCCGCTCGTGCAGCCGCCGCAGCTCGCCCGCCAACTCCGGGTGCGCCGCGCACAACGCCTCGATGTCGGCCAACCCGCCCTCCGCGGTCGCCTCCGCGTACCGATCCGCGGCCTGCTCGGCCCGCAGTCGATCCTCGCCACGCGCGTCGTGCGGCATGCAGGCAGTCTAGCGCGGTGGATCGGCGCCAAGACCGGCTGGCGAAGGATCGATTGCCGCGCGGCGTGGGGTCTAGACGCCCGAAGCGAGGCATCACGTGCGAATCCGCAAGCCCAAGCACGTCGCTCGGGCGCATGACCGGTGGCCACTGGAGCTAGATGGCGCTGTCGGCTTCGCGCGCCCAAGGAGAGCCAGCGAGTGGCCACCCGGCAAGTCGGCGACGCTCTTGTGCCTGACCCACTTGCGCCGGTTGCCTGACCGTGAGTCCGGAGCCGATCTAGCGCCCTTCGCAGGGGGCCACCCACGCCGCGAAGGCGCTGGAACTCGCAACAGTGCTTCCGACGACTTGGTGCCTGACCCTTTTCTGGCTCAAGACGCCAGATGGGGTGCCCGACCCAATGTGGTCGGACACCCGCCTTGGGCCTTGGATGCCGGGAGCCTAGGAGTCCGTGGCGAGGTCCTTGGGGGAGAGTCGTTGGCCGCGCGACAGGGCGGCGACGACGAGCGCGTGGATGCGCGCGTCGTCGCGTCGCTTGGCGGGGTCGCGGCGGGCCAGGGAGCGCAGCGGCATGGCGAGGCGTTGGTTGCCGGCTAGGCGCTGTTCGTGGCGGGCGAGGAAGGCCCAGTAGAGCTGGGTCAGCGGGCAGTCGACGCCGGGCTTGAAGGCGCAGGTCGCGCAGTCGTCGCCCATCTTGTCGATGTAGGCCGAGCCCGAGATGTAGGGCTTGGTCGTCATGCACTCGCCCGCGGCGAAGGTGCCCATGCCCAGCACATTGGGCTCGACCACCCAGTCGTAGGCGTCGATGTACGCGCACCAGAACCAGTCGGTCAACTCGCGCGCGTCCACATCCAAGAGCGTGCCGATGTTCGCCAGCACCATCAGGCGTTCGATGTGGTGGCACCAGCCGTCCTCCATCACGCCCGCGACCACCCGGTCGAGGCAGGCGAGGCCGGAGGGGCGGCCCCACCATGCCGGAGGCAGCGGCAGCGCGGCGCCGAGGGCGGCGGGAGCAGGCTCGGCATGCGGAGCGCTGTCCGGTTTGCCTGACAAGCTCCACCAGCCCGCGTCGCGTCGGCGCGGCGCGTCGGCCCGCGGCACGCCGGGCAGGTCGCGGAAGCCGTCGGTGCGCTCGTGCACGTGGCGCACGAACTCGCGCCAGCCCAGCACTTGGCGCACGAAGCCTTCGACGCTCGGGAGCGGCGCGCCCGAATCGAGCGCGCCACGCAGCACGCGGCGCGCCGAGAGGCGCTGGATGTTGAGCAGGTGCGCGATGCGCGCGTGGAACAGGCCGCGCGAAGAGCGCGACATGGCGTCCTCGTAGGGCCCGAAGTGCTCGAGGCACTCGCGCTCCGCGTGCAGCCACGCCTCCTCGGCCTGCCGCGCCGTCGTGGGCAGCGTGGCGAGGTCCACGCGGCCGGGGTGGTCGCCGAAGCGCGCGCGCACCAGGGCTTCGACCTCCTCCTCCACCTCGCCGTGCTCGTGGCGCAGGTCCTTGGGCGCGGGCGGATCGCCGCTCCAGGCCTCGCGGTTCTCGCCATCGAAGCTGAACCGGCCGCCGACGGGCTTGCCGCGCTCCATCAGGATGCCGCTCTTGCGGCGCGCTTCGCGGTAGAACGCGTCCATGCGCCACGGGGCCTGCGGGCCGCACGCGCCCTCGAACAGCTCGGAGGTCGTCAACCACCCCTCGTGCGGCACCACGGACAGCGCCCCTTCGCGCGCCAAGGGACCCAGCTCGACGCGCAGCTCGCGCTCGGCGGCCTGCATCATCGTCAAGGGTCCATGGCGCGCGCACCATTGGCGCAGCACCTCGAGCACGGAGGCTTCGGAGGCGAGGTAGGCCACGGGGTGGCCGCGCTCGGCGGCCTCGAGCGCGTAGCGCCGCTGGTTCGCCAGCACGAAGGCCAGCTTCTGCTGGTGGTAGGGTCGACGACGCGCCTTCTCCGCGGACTCGACGAAGACCAGACCGGCCGAACGGGGTTCGAGCCTCGTCCACGGCGCATGGTCGAAGGTGAGCTGGTCGTAGGGCACGTAGTGCCAACTGGCGCGTTCAACTCCCTTGGCGCGCTTGCCGGACGCCTTGGCGAGGGCCTTGGCGAAGGCCTTGGCATGGAGTCGGGGCGCATCCGGCTGGGCGAGATCGACGTACACCATGGTCCGGAATGCCTACGCAGGCCGAGTGCTGTCCGATGGCGAGGGCGGGCGATTGCGGGCTCGCGCGAGATCGAGGCAGGCCCGCCTGCGCGGCTCCCAACGGCGCCATGCCGACCTCGTCCACCCCCACCCACCACGAAGCCAGATGACCCGCCACCCGGCAACCGCCAACGACGAGGCGCGAGTTCGCGCAGCCGCGAAGACCGAGCTCGACGACGCGCTGCTCGACCGCGCGCTCGACGGCCACGGGCTGGCGGCGGCTGGCGCGAGCGCGCCCACCCTGCGCGAGTTGTCGTCGCGCGGGCCGCTGCTGCTCGTGTTCCTGCGGCACTATGGTTGAACGTTCTGCCGCGAAGTGATTCGCGACCTGCGCCGTGCGCGCCGGGACGACTGGGCCGAGGTGATCTTCGTCGGCAGCGCCGATGGCGGGGCCACGCGCCGCTTCTTCGCGGACTTCGCTCCGGATGAGCGCTGCATCGCAGATGCCGAAGGCGCGCTGTGGCAAGCCTTCGGACTCGGCCGCGGCGGCGTCGTGCAGCTCTTCGGCCCGGCCGTGTTCGCCAGCGCGCTGGGCGCCATCCTCAAGGGCAACGGCATCGGCGTGCCGAGCGGCGACCCGCTGCGCCTCGGAGGCTTCTTCGTGCTGTCCGAGGGGCGCATCGCCTGGGCGTGGCGCGCGCGGCACGCTGGCGATCATCCGAGCATCGAGGAACTGGAAGCCGTGGCGCGTCGCCGCCCGGGCCAGCCATGATGCGCGACCACGCGCGACCCTCGCGGCGCGCATCGAAGCGACCAGACACGACCACCATGAAGCCGATCCTGATCCTCGCCGCCTGCCTCCCCGCGCTCTCCGCCTGCGGCTCGACCGTCAAGAACGTCGATCCGCTCGGCCAGGCCTTCCCCGACGTCGCCGGACAGTCGTTGCAGAAGCAAGCAGTCGCCATCCCCGGCGCGTGGGCCGGCAAGCCGGTCGTGCTGCTCGTCGGGTACGTGCAGGAAACGCAGTTCGACCTCGATCGCTGGGCCGTGGGCTTGACGATGGCGAAGCTTCCCGTGCCGGTGGTCGAGGTGCCGACCATCCCGGGTCTCGTGCCCAGCATGATCTCGGGTTGGATCGACTCGGGGATGCGCAGCGGCATCCCCGCCGAGGATTGGGCCTCGGTCGTGTGCGTGTACGGCTCCGACGCCAAGAAGATCGTCGCCATCACCGGCAACCAGGGACCGCGCAATGGACGCATCTTCCTGCTCGACGAAGCAGGCAAGGTCGCGTGGTTCCACGATCGCGGCTTCTCCGCCGGCAAGCTGGCCGAGCTCGACGCCAAGGCGCGCGAGTTGGCGTCGCGCTGAGGGCGCGCCTCCCAACGTCGCGCTGAGGGCGCGCCCCCCAACGTCGCGCTGAGGGCGCGCCTACCAACGTCGCGCTGAGGGCGCGTCTCCCAAAGTCGCGCCAAGGGGGCGCATCTCGACGTCGCGCCAAGGGTGCGCGCGCCAAGGGCGCCCTGACCAAGCTCGAGCCCGGGAAGCACGATGCCGACTCGACAGCCGGCCCCTTGGTCGAGCCCGCACGCCAGGAGCCACGAGCCGCACGGCGCGCGGCCGAACCACTTTGGCTTGATCTACTAAGCCTTGGCTTACTTCGCCGCCTTGGCCGGCTCTTCCGGCACCAAGGCCAGGATCGAAGCCACCGGCCGCTCGCCGGTCTTGTCGGTGGGCGCGTTGACGACCTTGCCCGCCACCCACAGCGTGGTGGAACCGCCACCGTCGAAGTTGAGCGCCTCTTCCGCGCCGAAGGCCACGAGCAACTCGGCCGCTTCCTCGAGCGTCGCCCCGCGGCTCGCGGCGCTGCGCCCATCGACCACCAGGAGGAGCAGGCGGCCGTCCTTGCACCAGCCCGCGGCCGTGCGCGGATGGCGCGAGCCGGCGCCCACGCCTTGGAAGCACTCCTCCGCCTCGGTGTTGCGGACGACGCCGCCGACGACCAGCATCGGCCCCGCGCCAAGCAACTCCTCCGGTCGCCACGCGCGTCCTTGCGCAGGGTCGGGCGCGGCGCCTGGCTTCTGCGGTTGGTTCGGGATGGGCTCGTCGAGCGCGACCAACGCTCCTTCGCGGACCCAGGTCCAAGCGCAGTCGGCGGCGCCCTTGGCGTCGAAGCCGATGGCGGCGCGCGCGACCGGGTGCAGATGCTCGCCGCGACGCACTTCGATCGCGCCCGGCGCCACGAGTCGTCCCTCGTCCACGACGGCGCTGACGGAACCGGAGATGGCGAAGAAGCCCGCGTTGACCGCCACCAGCGCGCCCAAGGCCTGCGCCTGCGCGGAGGTGGTGCGCAAGCCGCGCTCGGGCTGGCTCGCCTCCGGCCGCCACGCCGCGTCGCGCGAAGCCTCGACCATCCACGCGCGGAGCGGCGGATCGGCGACGACGCGCTCGTGGACGCGGATGGACTCGGGCAGTTCCTTGGCGAGGTCCGCGCGCAGCGTCCAACCCGCGGGTGGCGCCGGGGTCGAACGCGCCTGCGTCGGCTGGTGCTGCGCTTGGAAAAGCCGCGCCGAAGCGTCGGCGGTCGCGAGGCGCGGCTCTCGCGCCGCGCAGCCGGCGACCAGCAACGCGCCCGTGATCCAGGGGATCGCCACTTGCATGGCGGCATGATGCACGCTGGAGTGCGTTCGCGCCATGGTCGGTCCCGCCGTCGAACGCCTCGTGCCGCACCTCGTCGTGCGCGACGCGGCGACGGCCATCGCCTGGTACGAGTCGGTGCTCGAGTTCGAGCTGGTGGCCCTCGTCCCCCACCCCGGCGACGGCGGCGTGCTGCACGCCGAACTGCGCGGTCACGGCGGCGCGCTGCAGGTGGCCGACGACCACGCCCAGTTCGGCACGCGCCTCGCCGCCGCCGGCGCGCCGCGGCCCATCATGCTCGTGCTCGAATCGCCGCGGGCGCGCGAGCTGCACGCCAGGGCATTGGCTGCCGGCGCGAGGCAGTTGGCGCCCTTCGGGCCCGCGGCGCACGGCGCCGAGTTCGGCCAGGTCCTCGACCCGCATGGCTGCGAGTGGACCTTCGTGCGGCGACTGCACGAAGTCACCGCGGACGACATGGAGAGGCGCGTCGACGAGATGATCGGGCGGCGCGGCGACTAGCGCGTTCGACGCCCGGACTGCGCGCCGCTCGCCTCGGAAGGTACCATCGGGACAAGAGCATGTTGGCACGAAGACTCGTGATCACGATCGGCGCCATGAAGTGCGGCACGTCCAGCCTGCACGAGTACCTTGGCAGCCATCCGCAGGTCGCCATGTCGCGACGCAAGGAGCTCGACTACTTCCTCGATCGCGGTGGGCGGCGCAAGGAAGCGAGCTGGTACCAGCGGCAACTCGCGGCGCCGGAGAAGCCCGGCGCGCTGGTGCATGGCGAGTCCTCTCCGAACTACGCCAAGGCGCACATCTTTCCGGGCGTTCCGGAGCGCATCCGCGCCGAGGCTCCGGAGGCGCGACTCGTCTACATGGTGCGCGATCCCGTCAAGCGGGCGCTGTCGCACTACGCCCACAACCTCGCCAAGGGCAGGGAACGCCGGCCCGTCGACGAGGCGCTCAGGCCCGAGCCGCGCAACAACTACGTGGAGACCAGCCTCTACGGCTGGCAGCTGCAGGCCTACCTGCGCTGCTTCGACGCGGATCGGATCCTGGTGCTGCAGTTGGAGCAGCTCTCGCGCGACCCGCGCGCGGCGATGCGCGAGGTGCACTCGTTCCTCGGCGTCGACGTGGACCACGTGGATCCGTCCTTCGACACCGTGCACCATTCGAGCGGCGAGAAGCGCATGCCCAACGAACTGGGTTGGCGGCTTGGCCGCTTGCCGGGCGGAGGCAGCCTCGTCGACGCGGCTCCGAGCCTGTTCACCAAGCCTCTGCCCAAGCCCGTGGCCTCCGACGCGACGATCGAACGCCTGCGCGAGCGCTTCGCCGGGGATTGCGCCTGGCTGCGCGCGCACACCGGCCTGGCCCTCGCGGGTTGGAGCGTCTAGCGCGCGCGCGACGCGGGCAACGCAGCCAGCACGCGCTCGAGGTGGGGCGCCACGTTGACGGCGATGCGCTCGTGTCCGGCGACCGTCGGGTGCAAGCCGTCCTCGAGGTTCATCTCGGGCACCCCGCCGACGCCGTCCATGAAGTAGGGAGCGAGTTCCACGCCTTCCTCGCGAGCCAGCGTGGGGTAGATGCCGTCGAAGGCGGCGGAGTACTCCGGCCCGAGGCTCGTGGGCACGCGCACGCCAAGGAGCAGCACGCGCGCGCCGGCGGATTTCGCCTTGCGCACGATGGCGCGCAGGTTGTCCAGCGTTTCGGACACGTCCTGGCCGCGCAGCGCGTCGTTGCCGCCGAGCTCGAGCACCAGCACGGCGGGACGCTGTGACAGGATCCAATCGACGCGCCGCAGTCCCCCCGCGCTCGTGTCGCCGGACACGCCCGCGTTGACCAGGCGGAACGGACGCCCCGCGGCCACGAGGCGCCGTTGCAGGGCGGCGGGGAACGCGGCCGAGGCGTCGAGGTGCAGGCCGGCGGCGATGCTGTCGCCGAGGAAGGCCACGAGCGGAGCGTCGTCGGGGACTTGCGGCGCGGCCGAGCGTTCGGCGGCTCCATCGAGCTTGGCGGCGCGCGAGGCTCCGTCGCCCGGCATCGAACGCGGCGCGTCGGACTCGCTGGAGCACGCGGCGCAGGCGAGGAACGCGGCGAGGAAGGCCGCGACGAGCGCGCGGGCGCGATGGACCCGGCGCGCGAGGCGCGAGGCGAGGCTCGGGGACGCCATGGGGCCACGACTCTAGTACGAAGGACGCAGGCGCTCCACGGCGAAGGCCGGGCCCGCGCCTGGTTCGCGGTTCCTAGGCGCGCGAGGCCGCGCTTGGGCGCCTCCAAGGCCACCAAGTGCTGCGTACAATTCCGCGCCGCATGCAAGCGACCGAAGCCTCCACCCCGCGCATCGCCGCCAAGGGCCTTTCCAAGCGACTGGCCTCGGGCTCGACGATGCTGCAGATCCTCGACGACGTCAGCCTCGCCATCGCGCCCGGCGAGACGGTCGCCATCGTCGGTCCTTCGGGCAGCGGAAAGTCGACGCTGCTGGCGCTGCTCGCGGGCCTCGATCGCCCGAGCGCCGGCGTGGTCGAGGTCGACGGCCGGCGCATCGACGACCTCGACGAGGACCAGTTGGCGCTGCTGCGCCGCGCCAAGGTCGGTTTCGTCTTCCAGTCGTTCCAGCTGCTGCCGAACCTGACCGCCCTGGAGAACGTGCTGCTGCCGCTCGAACTGGCGAAGAAGCCGGGCGCGCGCGCGCGCGACGAGCACCTGCTGCGCGCCACGGGCCTCGGCGAGCGCATGCACCACTACCCGTCGCAACTCTCGGGCGGCGAGCAGCAGCGCGTGGCGCTGGCGCGCGCCTTCGGGCCTGCGCCGTCGATCCTCTACGCCGACGAGCCGACCGGCAACCTGGACGCGACCACGGGCGCGCAGGTGCTGGCGCTGCTCGAGGAGCTGCGAGCCAAGGAAGGCGCGACGCTCGTGCTCGTGACGCACGACAAGGACGTCGCCGCGCGCGCCGATCGGCGCATCCACCTGCGCGCCGGCCGCGTCGAGCGCATCGAGTCCGGGCGCGCCTGAGATGGCCGGCACGCTGTTCAAGGCCGCGTGGCGCGAGTCGCGCGGGTCGCTGGCGCGGCTGGCGTTCCTGGTCCTGTGCCTGGCGCTGGGCACGGCGGCGGTGTCCGGCGTGGGCTCGCTCTCGGCCGCCATCGAAGGCGGACTGCGGGCGCAGGCGCGCGAGCTGCTCGGCGCGGACCTGTCGATCGAGTCGCGCCGCGAGATCCCGCGGCGCGCGGAGGAACTCGTCGCCGAGTTGGGCGCGGCGCGGAGCACGACGACCAAGAACCTCGCCACGATGGCGTCGCGCGGAGGGCGCTCGCGGCTCGTGGACCTCAAGGCCGTGGGGCCGGGCTTCCCCTTCCACGGCCGGATCGTGCTGGATCCGCCGCGCGAGCCGGGAACCCTGGCGGACGACGAGTGCGCCGTCGCGCCGGAGGTGCTCGAGCAACTCGGCGCGCGCCTCGGCGAAGAGCTGCGCATCGGCGAGCAGGCCTACACGATCGTCTCCGTGGTGCGCGAGGAGCCCGGACGCCTCGACTTCTCGTTCACGCTGGGGCCGCGCGTGCTCGTCGGCCTCGCCGGGTTGGAAGCGGCGCGCCTCGAGGGCTTCGGGCGGCGCGTGGTCGAGCGGCGACTGTGGGCCTTCGACGAGGATCCAGGGGCGGAGCGACTGGAGCGATTGGCGCGGCGCTTGCGCGACGAGCTGCCCGACGCCGCGTACCTGCGCGTCGAGACGGCGCGCGACGCCCAACCAGCCTTGCGGCGCAGCATCGAGCGCGTGGAGGATTGGCTGGCGCTGGTCGCGCTGCTGTCCTTGTGCCTGGGCGGCGCGGGTGTCGCGCAGCTGGTGCACTCGCACATCGACGCGCGCGCCGGCGCGATCGCGGTGCAACGCGCCCTCGGCCTGCGGCCGCGCGAAGTGCTGCAGGTGCAGTTGCTGCACGTGGCCTTGCTGGCGCTCCTCTCCAGCGCGCTCGGCGCGCTCGTGGGCGCCGCCATCCCCTTCGCGCTGCCGAAGCTCCTCTCCGGCGTGCTGCCGGAGGCCCTCGCGCTGCGCTTCGACCCGTGGGCGCCGCTCTCCGCCATCGCAGTCGGCGTGCTGGTGGCGCTCTTGTTCGCGCTGCCGCCGGTGCTCGCGGCGTGGCGCGTGCCGCCCGCGCGCGCGTTGCGCCACGAGGCCGAGCCGCTGCCCGCGCCGCGGCTCCTGCGGCTGGCATCGTGGGCGCTGCTCGCCATCGGACTCCTCCTGGTGGCGCGTTGGCAAGGTGGCGGCTGGCGCAACGCGTTCGCCTTCGCCGGCGCGCTCGTCGGCTTGTCGGCGTGCCTGTGGGCCGGAGCCAAGGGCTTGATCGCGCTGGCGCGCGCCGTGCCGCGCCGCGACCTGCCGCCGCTCCTCTTGCATGGCGTGGCCGCGCTGGCGCGCCCGGGCCGCGGCACCGCGGGCGCCGTCGTGGCGCTGGGCATCGGCGTGCTGGTCGTGGCGGGCACCTCGCTCGTCGAACGGCGCATGTCGTCCTACCTCGCCAACGCGCTGCCGCCCGACGCGCCCAGCGCGTTCTTCGTCGACGTGCAGCCCGACCAGCGCGAGGACCTCGAGCGCACCTTGGTCGAGCAAGGCGCCGGTTCGGTGCGCGCCGCGCCCATCGTCACCGCGCGCCTGGCGAAGATCGACGGCCGCCCCGTCGCCGAGATCGCCGCCGAGCGCAAGGGCGACTCGGGCGTGGACCGCGAGCTGTGGGTGCTGACGCGCGAGCAGCGCCTGACCTTCGGCGCGACGCTGCCGAACGACAACGAGATCGTGGAGGGCGCGCTGTGGACCGATCCCGCGCGCGCGGAGGTCTCGATCGAAGAACGCTACGCCGAGGACCTCGGCGCGCGACTCGGCAGCGTGCTGACCATGGACGTGCAGGGGCTGCAGTTCGACCTGCTCGTGTCCTCCATCCGCAAGGTGCGCTGGGAGAGCTTCGGCATCAACTTCTTCCTGCAGGTCGAGCCGGGCGTCCTGGAGTCGGCCCCGCACCAGGTGCTGGTCGCCGCGCGGCTGCCGTCCCAGCGCGAGGAGGCGATCGAAGCCGAAGTCGCGCTCGAGCACCCGAACATCACCGCCATCCGCGTGCGTCCGCTGCTCGAGAAGGCGCTCGACCTCTTGTCGCGCCTGGCCGTGGGCGTGCGCGTGCTGGGCTTGTTCGTGGTGCTGGTCGGGATCGCCATCCTCGCCGGCGTCGTGGGCACGCAGGCGTCGCGCCGCGCCAAGGAGGTCGGGCTGCTGAAGGCGCTGGGCTGCACGCGAGGCGAGGTGGTGCTGCTGGTCGCGCTGGAGCATGCGCTGCAAGGCGCGGTGGCCGGGGCGCTCGGCGGCGCGGCGGCCTTCGGGGTGGCGCAGGTCGTGCTCGAGGGGGCGCTGGCGATCCCGGCGGAGTTGCCGTGGGCGTGGTTGCCGGTGGTGCCGCCGTGCGCGGCGTTGTTGGCGGCGGGGGCGGGGTTGGCGGGGTCTTGGAGGGCGTTGAGGACGGCGCCGGTGGAGGCGTTGCGCGGCTGATTCCGATGCTGGTCCCGTTCGTTGTGCACGGACGCGGGCAGGAAACCAGCCGCGATGCTGCTCGGCATGCGCTGGCGAACGTCTAGTTCCCTTGGGGCCCGGGCGGAAGAGACCAGCCCGAGGCCTGGGGAGGTGGCGTTGCGGGGCCGCCGAGCCGCTTCCGAGGAGCTTCGGAGGCTTCTCGCGTTGCGCGCGCGCAGCCAAGCGCGACCAAGTAGGTCGCGATCCTCGTGCGACCTTCGTCGCGCGACGAAGGAAGGCGGGAACACGGCGCACGGAACTTTCGAGGCCAGTCCCGCGCCTGAATCGCCACCAGCGCCCCCGCGAGCGCTCGCCGATGGCGCGCACCGGCCGCGCAGCGACGCCTCCAGGACGACGATGCCCGCGCCAATTGTCACTAGACGCTCGGGGCGGGCGCCGCAGCAGCAGGATCCTCGCCCATTTTCGCGGATTGAACGCGAAGGATGCGGTCGAAATCCGTCCGGCGTGCACAGCGAACGGGACCAGCATCGGAATCAGGCGCGCAACACCCCCGTCCCATCCCCAAAGGCCTCGAGCCTCGCCCCCATCGCCTCCGCCACCGCCAAGTGCAAGTTCGCCAACGGCGCCTGCCGCCCATCGACGAACCCGCGCGGGAACCCGTGCCCGCCACCAAACAACAACAGCGGCAGGTGATCGTGGTCGTGCCGGTTGCCGTCGCGGATGCCGGATCCGTAGACGACCATCGTGCGCGCGAGCAGCGGCTCGCCGTCCTCGTCCGCGTTCGCGAGCGCCGACAGCAGCCGCGCCACGACCTCGCAGTGGTGGCGGTCGATGCGCGCGATCTTCTCCATCTTGGCCGCGTCGCCGGCGTGGTGGGACAGCTCGTGGTGGCCTTCGTGGATGGACAGTTCGGGGAAGCTGCGGCCGGAGCCTTCGTTCGCCAGCGCGAAGGTGGCGACGCGCGTGGCGTCGGCGCGCAGGGCGAGGACGAGGACGTCGGACAAGAGGTGCAGCTGCTCCGTGCGGTTCGCCCACGCCCCCGGCTCGGCGCCGCCCGCGGGCACGGCCGGAGCGCCGGCGCGCGCGGCTTCGAGGCGGCGTTCGAGCTCGCGCACCGCCGTGAAGTACTGGTCGAGCTTGTCGCGGTCGACGCGCGAGAGGCGGCCCTCCAGCGACTTGGCGTCGGAAAGCACGCTGTCGAGCACGCTGCGGCGGCGCGCGAGGCGCGCGGCGCGTTCGGCGGCCGACTCGTCGGGGTCGCCGTCGGCGAACAAGCGCTGGAACAGGCGCCGCGGGTCGGTCTCCTTGGGCATCGGCGTGGACTCGTCGCTCCACGACAGGTGGTTCGAGTAGGCGCACGAGTACCCGGAGTCGCATTGGCCGCTGGCGGAACCGCCTTCGGGGCCGACCACCAGCGAGGACAAGCGCGTGGAGCGGCCGACTTGGCGCGCGATGGCCTGGTCGATGGACACGCCGCAGCGGATCTCGGCGCCGTCGCTCTTCAGCGGCTGGCGCGTGGTGAGGAACGCGGCGTTGGCGCGCGCGTGGTCGCCGGGACCGTCGCCGTTGGCGCGCGCCTTGTCGAGCACCAGGCCTTCGAAGCAGGTGAGCCACGGCAGGAACGGCGCGAAGGGCGCGGTCGAGGCGCCGAGTTCCAGGCCCTGCGCGCCGCGGCGCGGGCTCCATTGGTCGGGGTTGACGCCGTTGGGCGCGTAGATCCACAGCGCGCGGCG
>JBEBCR010000011.1:0-7092 GCA_041157565.1 Planctomycetota bacterium
GGCGGCCCCGCGCGTTCGATCGGGCGAGCTGAGCCCCCCCCCGCGCTATCCTTTCCCCGCCATGACCACCCCCCGCATCCTCCCCCTGGCCACCCTCGCCCTCGCCGCCTGCCAGGTCCTCTCCACCGCGCCCGAGGTCTCCGGCCCCGAGGCGTGGACCGCTTCCGACGCCAAGGGCCGCGCCTTCGAGATCCCCGACTTGTATCGGGTCGAGACGCCGGGCGGGGTCGACGTGTCGAGCGATGGCGAGTGGATCGTCTACGCGGTGCGGCGGACGGATCTCGTGGCGGGCAAGAGCAGCTCGCAGATCTACCTGTCGCGGCGCGATGGGTCGGGCGCGCGGGCGATGACGGCGGGGGGGAAGAACGACTCGGGGCCGCAGTTCATGGCCGATGGCAAGCGCATCTTGTTCACCAGCACGCGCTCGGGGTCGTCGCAGCTGTGGACGATGCCGATCGACGGGGGCGAGCCGACGCAGCTGACGAGCTTCGGGCCCGGCGTCTCCGATCCGGTGCAGAGCGCGGATGGGCGCTTCGTCGCGGTGACCTCCAGCGTGTTCCCCGAGTGCGGCATCGACGAGGCGTGCAACCAGAAGAACGCCAAGGGCGTCGACGAGGGCAAGCTCAAGGTGCACGTGGCCGACGAGCTCTTGTACCGCCACTGGACGTCGTGGGGCGACGGGCGCGTCAACCACGTGCTGCTCGTCGACGCGACGAGCGGCAAGGTGCTGAAGGACTTGACGCCCGGCAGGTGGGAGGCGCCGACCTTCTCGTTGGGGGGCAAGGGCTACGACCTGACGCCGGATGGCAAGCACCTCGTGTACGTGTGCAACCGCGACAAGGACCAGGCTTCGAGCACCAACGCCGACCTGTGGGTCGTCGCCACCGAGGGCGAGGTCGGCGAGGCGAGCGCGCGCAACCTGACGGCCGGCAACAAGGGCCATGATGGCCACCCGGTCGTGTCGCCGGATGGGCGGCAGGTGGCCTTCTTGTCGCAGGCGACGCCGGGCTACGAGTCGGACCACAAGCGCCTTTCGCTCGTTCCCCTCGACGGCGGCGAGGTCGTGCGCGTCGTCGATCGCGCGCAGTTCGACGACATGATCAACTCGGTGGCGTGGAGCGCCGACGGCTCGCAGCTCGTCTTCGAGGCCGACCACCGCGGGCGCACGCCGATCCTGCGCGTCGCCGCGCGCGCGGCGCAGGTGCCGGAGAAGGTGCTGGTCGACGGCACCATCGGCGAGTACCAGCTCACGCCCGGCAACGGCCTCGTCTACGTGCGCCGCACCATCCAGGAGCCGGCCGAGATCTGGACCTGCGACGCGTACGGCGGCGGACGCGCGCGCGTCACCACGTTCAACGACGACCTGCGCGAGGAGCTCGACCTGCGGCCCGCCCAGGAGCTGTGGATCGAAGGCGAAGGCGGCTACAAGATCCACTGCTTCGTCGTCACCCCGCACGGCTTCGATCCGACGAAGAAGTACCCGCTCGTCCTGAACGTGCACGGCGGGCCCCAATCGCAATGGACCGACGGGTTCCGCGGCGATTGGCAGGTGTACTCGGCCAAGGGCTACGTGACCGCGTTCGCCAACCCCACGGGTTCCACCGGCTACGGCCAGGACTTCACCGACGCCATCGCGCGCGACTGGGGCGGCCGCGTGTACCGCGACTTGATGCGCGTGACCGACGCGTTGGAGGATCTGCCGTTCGTCGACAAGGATCGCATGGGCGCCATGGGCTGGTCCTACGGCGGCTACATGATGATGTGGATGCAGGGCCAGACCGACCGCTTCAAGTGCCAGGCGGCGATGATGGGCCTGTACGACATGACGAGCTTCTACGGCGCGACCGAGGAGCTGTGGTTCCCCGAGCACGACCTGGGCGGCGCGCCGTGGGAGAGCGAGGACTACCGCAGGTGGTCGCCGAGCTCGTACGTCGAGAACTTCAAGACGCCGTCGCTGGTCATCGGCGGCGAGCTCGACTACCGCGTGCCGTACACGCAGTCGCTGCAGTACTTCACGGCGCTCCAGAAGATGGGCGTCCCTTCGCGCCTCGTCATGCTGCCGAACGCCGGGCACTGGCCGGCGTGGCACGAGATGGCGTTCTACTACGCGGCGCACCTCGAGTGGTTCGAGCAATGGCTCGGCGGCGGGGGAGCTCCGTGGGAGCTGCTCGACCACCAGAGGAACCGCGCGAACTTCGCCGTGCCGGCGAAGTGATGCAGAGGCACGGCGCAGGCCGCGATCCGATGCAACCGATCGTCGAGCCCACCGCGGAGTCGCGCGCGGCATGAAGCCTGTCCATGTGGACGTTCGGATCGACGCACCCGCGCCGCGCGTGTGGGAGGTGTGCTCCGACATCGAGCATGCCGCCGACACCATCCCCGACATCGAGAGGATCGAGTTCCTGAACGAGCTGCGCCAAGGGGTGGGCATGCGCTGGCGCGAGACGCGGCGCATGTCGGGTCGCGAAGTGACCGAGGTGCTGGAGATCGTGGAGTGGAACGCGCCCCATTCCTACGTGGTGGCGGCGCGCCACCATGGCCACGAGTTCCGCGCCACGGTGCGGGTCGTGCCGGTGGACGCGGGAGCCCGGCTCGAGTACGACTTCCACGCCACGCCGGTGACGTTCTTGGGCCGGGTGGCGGGTGCGGTGCTTGGCCCCTTGAGCAGGGGCACGTTGACGCGCACGTTGACGGCCGAACTCGAGGCGATCCGGCGGCGTTGCGAGGCAGCGCGCTGAAAGATGCGGCCGCGCGACGCGGCCTGGCCTGCAAGCGGTGGTCGAAGGCCGCCACGGACGCCTCCTGCTTCGGGATTTCCTATCGTCGGCTGCCCGTCCCATAGGCGGCGCCTATGGAGGGCATAGCTTCTTCCGATTGGTGCCTCCGTGGACGGGTGGCGATCCTGTCCTCGATGGTCCCGGCCCTGGCCCTTGCGTGCGAGAGCAAGCCGCTACGAGCGCGCCTTGCCGCGCCGGCCTGCGCCTGCGGCAGTCCTGCGCGCTTGGTCCAACGCCCCGGCGCTGCATCCGTGGCGACGCCGGAGGCGAAGGCCTTTGCGGACCTTGCCATGCCCAGTCGCCTCGAAGTCCATCATCGCGCCGCCCATTCGCCGCGCCGCCCATTCGCCGCGGTCGAATGGCGCTCGCCGTCGAGCCTCGCCCGCCTACGGACTTCGGCCCTGCGCACGGCCAGTCGCCATTGGCCACGCTGTGGGCTCGCGCCGCGCGACCACGCTCGCCTGCCAAGCATCGTTCAACCGGGCCGCGTGCCCGCCATCCCAATCCACCCATCCACGACTTCAAACAGACCCGGATCCACGAAAGAGGCCTATCTTGACTGACAAGCATCGACTGCAGGGCTCCGCCACCGGCGGAGCGGGACGCCACCTCCTCGGCCTGGCCGCGGCTGGTCCGCGCTCGGCTGGCGCCTTCGCCTTGGTCGCGGGCCTCGCGGCTTGCAATGCGACACAGCGAGGCACCGTGAGCGAAGCCGAAGCGCTGGGCACCAACGGATCGTGCCCGGTCATGCACGACGGCAAGGTGGCCGTCGCCGACGCGAGCTACAAGACGACGCCCACTGGCGTCATGACGAACTCCGACTGGTGGCCGAACCAGCTCGATCTTTCGGTGCTGCACCAGAACGCGCCGGCGGGCAATCCGATGGGCGCGGACTTCGACTACGCGGCCGAGTTCGCCAAGCTCGACATGGCGGCCCTCAAGGCCGACCTCGCCAAGACCTTGACCACCTCGCAAGAGTGGTGGCCGGCCGACTACGGCACCTACGGCGGCCTCTTCATCCGTCTGGCGTGGCACAGCGCGGGCACGTACCGCTCGACCGACGGTCGCGGCGGCTCGGCCGATGGCACGATCCGCTTCGCGCCGCTGAACAGCTGGCCGGACAACGCCAACCTCGACAAGGCGCGTCGCCTCCTGTGGCCGCTCAAGCAGAAGTACGGCGCCAAGATCTCGTGGGCCGACTTGATGATCCTCGCCGGCAACGTCGCGTTGGAACAAGCCGGCTTCAAGACCTTCGGCTTCGCCGGCGGCCGCGTCGACGTGTGGGAGCCGCAAGCCGACGTGTTCTGGGGCCCCGAAGGCGAGTGGTTGGCCGACAAGCGCCACGACGCCGAGAGCGGCCTCGAAGGTCCGCTCGCCGCCTCGCAGATGGGCTTGATCTACGTCAACCCCGAAGGCCCCGGCGGCAAGCCCGATCCGATGGCCGCGGCGCAGGAGATCCGTCGCACGTTCGGCCGCATGGCGATGAACGACGAGGAGACCGTGGCGCTGATCGCCGGCGGACACACGCTGGGGAAGGCGCACGGCGCCGCCGATCCCAAGGCGCACGTCGGCCCTGAGCCGGAAGGCGCCGCCCTCGAGGAGCAAGGTCTCGGCTGGACCAGCAAGTACAAGAGCGGTGCCGGCGCCGACGCCATCACGAGCGGCCTCGAAGGTGCGTGGACCTCGACGCCGGACCAGTGGTCGCAGGACTACTTCAAGAACCTGTTCCGCTTCGAGTGGGAACTGACGAAGAGCCCCGCCGGCGCCACGCAGTGGAAGCCCAAGGGCGATGCCGGCCGCACGGTGCCGGATGCCTTCGACGCCAACAAGCGTCACCAACCGGTGATGTTCACCACCGACCTGGCGCTGATCACGGACCCGGCCTACCGCGCGATTTCCGAACGGTTCCACAAGAACCCCGAGCAGTTCAACGACGCGTTCGCGCGCGCCTGGTACAAGCTGACCCACCGCGACATGGGGCCGCGCGCGCGCGCGCTGGGCTCGGAGGTCCCGCCGGAACAACTGTGGCAGGACCCGGTGCCGGCCGTCGACCACGCGCTGGTCGGCGAGTCCGACGTGGCGGCGCTCAAGGCCAAGGTCCTGGCGTCGGGCCTGAGCGTGTCGCAGCTGGTCTCGACCGCGTGGGCTTCGGCCTCGACCTACCGTGGTTCGGACATGCGTGGCGGCGCCAACGGCGCGCGCATCCGCCTCGCGCCGCAGAAGGACTGGAAGGTCAACGAGCCGGCCGAGCTCGCCAAGGTCCTCGCCAAGCTGGAGGCGATCCGCGGCGATTTCAACGCGGCGCAGGCGGGCGGCAAGCAGATCTCCATGGCCGACCTGATCGTGCTGGCCGGTTGCGCCGCGGTCGAAGAGGCCGCCAAGCGCGGTGGCCGCGACCTCGTCGTGCCGTTCGCCCCGGGCCGCACCGACGCGACCCAGGAGATGACCGACGCGGCGTCGTTCGCCTCGCTCGAGCCGACTTCCGACGGGTTCCGCAACTACGCGGGCTCGACCGATGGTCGTCCGACGCCCGAGCAGCTGGTCGATCGCGCCCAGTTGCTGGCGCTCAGCGCTCCGGAGATGACCGTCCTGGTCGGCGGCCTGCGCGTCCTCGGCGCCAACCACGCCGACTCGAAGGCGGGCGTGTTCACCAAGCGTCCGGAAGCCTTGACGAACGACTGGTTCGTCAACCTGCTCGACATGGGCGTCGCGTGGAAGAAGGACGCGGACCAGCCGGGCATGTACGAGGCCGTCTCGCGCAAGACGGGCGCCGTCGAATGGTCGGCCAGCGCGGTCGACCTGGTGTTCGGCTCGAACTCGCAGTTGCGCGCCATCGCCGAGGTCTACGCCAGCGACGACGGCGCCGACAAGTTCGTGCGCGACTTCGTGGCCGCCTGGACCAAGGTCATGGAGCTCGACCGCTTCGACCTGGTCGCCCGGCGCGCGCAATGACCGCGCGATCCTGAGCCCAGGCGGGATCCGACGGGGCGGGCGCCCAACCACCAAACCATCGGATCTCCGCTTGACACCCGTCGAGCCGAGCCCGGGACCTGCCGGGCTCGGCTCGCTCCTTGGAGTCGGCGTGCCCGGCGTTGAGCGGGACCTCCGCTTGTGTCATGGTTGCCTGACACAATGGCGCTCGCACCCGAGGAGGTTGGCATGGACTGGTTGACGGCCGCGTTCGCCGCGGATGCCGAAGTGCCCTTGCCGGCGGCGCTGGTGCGGCTCTGCGCCGCGCTGGTGCTGGGCCTGGGCGTGGCGCTGGTCTGCCGGCTGGGCAAGGGCGGAGCGCCCACGGCGCAGCAACGCGCGCTGATGGCGACACTGGTGCTCCTGACCTTGCTGCTCGCGCTGACCACGATCGTCATCGGCAGCAACGTCGCGCGCGCGTTCAGCATCGTGGGCGCCCTGTCCATCGTCCGGTTCCGCACGGTGGTCTCCGACACGCGCGACACGGCCTTCGTGATCTGCGCCGTGGCCATCGGCATGGCCGCGGGAGCCGGCTACTTCGTGCTGCCGCTCGCCGCGTTGCCGCTGGTCGGACTGGCGGCGTGGCTGTTCCGCGGGCAACTGCCCGCGACCCTCTCCGCCGGCTCGACCCATCGGTTGTCGATCGTCGGCGCGCCGCAAGCAGCCTCGCTCGAGGCGGTGCAAGCCGTCCTCGCGCGCCATGGCGCGAACGGCGTCTTGTCGGAGGCCGCCAGCCAAGCCCGCGGCGCCAACTTCGAGCGCGTCTTCGATGTCACGCTGCTCGAAGGCGCGGCGGCGCAAGGCCTCGTGCAGGAACTGGTCGCCCTCGACGGCGTCGAGTCGGTGCAGTTCCGCCAGGCCTAGGCGGAACGACGCGAGTTCGGCTCTTCTCGTGGCCCGCGCGACCGGGCCGCCTCGGCGTGCAGGCGCCGCCATGGGCGCCCAGGAAGGCCGGCGAGCGTCGCCAAGCACCTCGTGCAAACTGCCCACGGCGCGGGCAAAGTTCGCCCACGCCGTGGGCGGATCGCATCCTCGGGTGCAAGTGCATGCCAAGGAGCATGTTGGCGCATGCACGCCTGCGCGGATGCAGGCCAATGGCGGGCCTTGGAGGCCGAATCCGGGGGTCGGTGGTGCGCTTGCCGGACGTCGAACCGAGCGCTTCCAGCGAGCGAGACTGGTGCAAGCAAGGCAAGCCGCGCCCGCACGAGGCGCGGACGCGGCTTGCGTGCGCGCGGCGCAAGGGCGCGCCGCGCGTCGGGGATCAGAAGTGGTTCCAGAGGTACTGGTTGGTCACCTCGTGGTGGAACTGCACTTCGCAGGCCTTGACCATCGTGCCCAAGGCCTT
>JBEBCR010000012.1:0-2754 GCA_041157565.1 Planctomycetota bacterium
CGACCCGGCGGCGCTAGACGGGCGCGGACGCGCCACGCACCTCGGCGACGCCGTGCGCCAGGCGCTGGCGCTGCACCGCGGACGACACGTCACCGACATCGTGGTGCTCTCCGACGGGCGCTCCAACGGCGGCGAATCGGTGGCCGAGGCCGCGCGCGCGGCGCGCGACGCCGACATCCCCGTGCACACGGTGCTGCTCGGCGACGACAAGGTCGAGGAGAACCTGTCGATCCAGCTGGTCGAGGCGCCGCCCAGCGTGCTGGAAGGCGACGAGGTCGGCCTGGTCGTGCGCGTGCGCCTCGCCGGCGCGCGCGAAGGCCGCCAGGCGCGCGTGCTGCTCGAGGAGATCGACGAGGACGGCGCGCGCGTCGTCTACGAGGAGGAGGTCGTGGCCGACGACGCGGGCGCGCGCACCACGCTGGTCGCGCCCGCGGGCGACGGCGACGCGCGCCGCCGCGAACGTCGCTTCCGCGCCTCGGTGGCGCCCCTCGCCAAGGAGTCCTTGCGCGACGACAACGTCGTCGCCGTCGGCGTGCGCGTCGCGCCGGAGAAGCTGCGCGTGCTGTACGTGGACGCGTACCCGCGCTGGGAGTACCGCTACCTCAAGAACCTGCTCCTGCGCAGCGACGCCAACCTCGTGGCGCAGTGCTGGCTGATGTCGGCGACCAGCGACTTCCCGCAGGAGAGCACGCGCGGCACGCCGTCGCTCAAGTCCGTGCCCACCGGCCGGCGCGAGCTGCTCGAGGGCTACGACGTGGTCATCCTCGGCGACGTCAATCCGTACGAGATCTCGGCCGATCCGGCGCGCTGCGAGGAGTTCCTGCTGTCCTTGCGCGAGTTCGTCGAGCGCGGCGGCGGCCTGATCATGTCGGCCGGCGAGAACGACGCGCCGCGCGCCTACGCCGGCACGCCGCTGGAGGAGCTGCTGCCCGTCGTCGTCGATCCGGTCGGCTCCGCGCTGGAGGCCGCCGACGGCAGCGTCGAGTTCAGGCCGCGGCTCGACGACGCGCTGGCGCCGCATCCGATCGCGCGCCTCTTGCCCGACCTCGAGGCCAACCGCGCGCTGTGGGAGGACGAGGGCGGCCTGCGCGGCTTCCACTGGTTCTCGCCGGTGCTGCGCGCCAAGCCGGGCAGCGAAGTCGTCCTGCGCCACCCGACCGCGGCCAACCGCGATGGTCGACTGCCGCTGGTCGTCGCGGGGCACTTCCCCGCCGGACGCACCTTGTTCGTCGGCGTCGACTCGACGTGGGGCTGGCGCTTCCGCTACGGCGACCGCCACCACGAGAAGTTCTGGCGCAACGCCATCCGCTGGACCGCGCTGTCGCGCCTCAAGTCGGGCGACCGCCGCGTGCAGCTCGACGCCCTCGAGTCGAGCTTCGACCTCGACGAGCGCGCCGTGGTCGAGGCGCGCGTGCTCGACGCCGACTTCCGTCCATCCAACGCCAACTCCGCCAAGGCGCGCCTGCAGAAGCCCGACGGCTCGGTCGTCGACCTCGAGCTGCCGCGCGTCGAGGGCAAGCCGGGCGTGTACCGCGCCTCGTTCGCCGTCGAACAGCCTGGCCTGCACTCGGCGTGGATCGAGGAGGAGGGACGCCGCGGCGCCTCGACGGAGTTCGAGGTGAAGATCCCCTCGCGCGAGAACCAGGACCCCTCGCCCGACCCGGCCGCGCTGCGGCTCTTGTCGGAGCAGAGCGGTGGCCGCCACGTGCCGGCGCACCGCGTCGCCGAGCTCGAGGACGAGTTCAAGGGCGGCGAGGAGCAGCGGCAGGCCCTGTCGGCCGACCTGATCGACTCCTGGGACCGCTGGTGGGCCTTGGCGCTGGCGCTCCTCTTCCTCGGCGCGGAGTGGATCCTGCGCAAGCGTTCGGACCTCGTCTAGCTCCCCGCTCCACGCACAGGCAACCGCATGCACGCCCTCCACCCCGACCTCCTGCTGCGCCGCGCGACGCGCGCGTTGCTGGCGCTCGTCCCCGCGCTCGGCGCGGCGGCGGCCGCGTCGGCGCAGGAGTCCGCGCCCGAATCGGGCGCGCAGGTCGAGGGCGAGGCCGAGTTCGTCACGCGCAACTTCGCCATCCCCGACGCGCGCGCGGTGCAAGCCGACTGGAACGCGGCCGAGGAGCACGCCGACGCCGGCCGCTGGGTCGAGGCCGCCGCCATCTGGCAGCGCTTCCTCGAGGAGAACGGCGCCAGCGTGCTGGCCGGCGAGCTGCGCGCCGACGCGCGCGGAGCGCAATCGCAGCAGCTGGTGCACCGCGGGGCCGCGCAGGCGGCGCGCGAGCGCCTGCTGCAGATGCCGCGCGCCGCGCGCGATGCCTACCGCGCGCGCCACGCCGCGGCCGCGCGCGCCGCCCTCTCGGCCGCGCTGGAGTCGCGCGACGAGGGCGCGCTGGCGCGCCTCGCGCTCAAGCATCCCTTGTGCGACGAGGCCGTGCAGGCTTGGCGCGCGCTCGGCGACCTGGCGCGCGAGCGCGGCGACCACGAACGCGCCACGGACGCCTGGTCGCGCGCGCTGGCGCTCGAGTCGCCCTCGGGCCGCGGGCCGCGAAGCGTGCTCGAATGGACGCGCGAAGGCGACGATGCCGTCGGCGAAGGCGCGCGCGCGCGCGCCGCCCAGTCCATCGCGTGGCTGCGCGCGCGGCAGACGGGCCTAGACCCGCGGCGCGGAGCGGCGCTCGTCGGCGACGGCCAGGCCGTGGGCCCGACGCCCAGCCCCGAATCGGGACGCTCGCCCGGCAACGGGGCCATCGACGCCGG
>JBEBCR010000013.1:0-4649 GCA_041157565.1 Planctomycetota bacterium
AGCGCGGCGCCCATGGCGCCGAAGACCAGCGGAGCGACTTCGCGCTCGCCGCCGAGGCCGAACCAGGCGCCAGCGAAGGCGCCGCCCAGCACGACGAGCACGTGGATCAGCACCCAATACAGCTGCGCCGCGGGCGCCGATTCGCCGGCCGACTCGAGCAGCTCGGCGTAGGCGCGCGGCACGAGGCGGGGGCCTTGGCCCTCGCCTCGCCACGGGCGGATCGCGGCGACCGCCTTCATCGCGAGGCCCCTCCGCCATCGAGGTCGATGCGGCCGAAGCGCTGCACGAGCACGAGGCCCGCGACCACCATCACGGCGGCCATGCCGAGGATCACGTTGCCCTCCATGCGGTCGAGCAGGATCTCGACGTAGCCTTCGAGCGCGAAGGACATGATCACCATCGCCACCAGCGGCAGCATGAGCAGTACCTGGGTGGCCATGCGGCTGTAGGCCACGATGGTGCGGGCGCGGCGGCGCACGCGAGCGCGCTCGATCAGCGCGTGGGAGAGGCGATCGGTGGTGTCGGCCAGGTTGCCGCCGCTCTGCAGTTGGGCGACGACGGCCAGGCCGAAGCTGCGCAGCGCGGGCACGTCGGAGGCGAGCATGGCGCCGCGCACGGCCGAGGCCAGTTCCTCGCCGAGCTGCTCGCGCTGGATGATCTCGGCGAAGGCCTCGCGCGCGCGTCCGCGCGAGCGGTGGGCGACGATCTCGAGGACGCCCGACAGGGGGATGCCGGCGCGCAGCGCGCGCCCGGCCGTGGCGATGGCCTCCACCGCGTCGCGCTCATCCTCGCGGAACGCTCGCTCGCGCTCCTTGGCGCGCAGGAAGAGCGAGCCGCCCTGCCACGCCGCGAAGGCCGCCACGCCGAGCAGCGGACGGTCGAAGGCGAACCACACGATGGCGCCCAGGGCCAATCCGCCCAGCAAGGGCAGCGGGCTCCACGCCGAGCGGCGCCGGCTCGGCGCGGCGCGCGGCGCGCGCGCCACGAGCCAGTACGCCAAGCCGGCGGCGGCGCCGGCCAGCACCGGCGCGAGCCAGTCGAAGCCGCCCTCGCTCAAGAGCCCGCGCCTCCCTGCAGCGCGCCCGCCGCGAACAGTCGCCGGTCGAGCTCGATGCCGCGCACGCGCAGGTGCTCGAGGAAGGTGGGTTCGGCGCCGGTCGCCTCGAAGCGGCCTTGCGCCTTGCCGTCGCGCACCGACGTCAGGCGGTGGCGATGCAGCGGCTCGACGCGCACGCCGTGGTCGTCGACGTCCAGCACCTCGACGATCTCGCCCACGACGCGTCGGCCGTCCGGCAGGCGCACGAGGTGCACGACGAGGTGGATGGCGGAGGCGATGTAGCCGCGCAGCACGGCCACCGGCATGTCGAAGCCGCCCATGGCGAGCATCGACTCGAGGCGCACCAGCGCGTCGCGCGCCGAGTTGGCGTGCAGCGTGGTCATCGAGCCTTCGTGGCCCGTGTTCATCGCCTGCATCATGTCGAAGGCCTCGGCGCCGCGGCACTCGCCGACCAGGATGCGGTCGGGACGCATGCGCAGCGCGTTGCGCACGAGGTCGCGCGTGGTCGTCTCGCCCACGCCTTCGATGTTGGCGGCGCGCGTCTCCAAGCGCACGATCTGCTCGCCTTCGAGGCGCAGTTCGGCGGCGTCCTCGATGGTGACGACGCGTTCGCGCGGTCCGAGCGAGGACGAGGCGGCGTTGAGCAGCGTCGTCTTCCCGACGCCCGCGCCGCCGGCGAAGATGATGTTCAATCGCCCGCGCACCGCGCCGCGCAGGAGCTCGGCCGAGGCGGGCGCCATGGCGCCCAGCTCCACGAGGCGCTCGATGGTCAGGGCGCGCGTGGGGAACCTGCGGATCGACAGCTGGGGCCCGTCGACGGCGAGCGGAGGGATGATGGCGTTGACGCGCGAACCGTCGGGCAGGCGCGCGTCGACCATCGGGCTCTTCTCGTCGATGCGCCGGCCGGCGTTGCGCACGATGCGCTGCACGACGTGCAGCAGGTGGGCATCGTCGCGGAACTCGACCGGCGCGGCTTCGAGCACGCCGCGGCGCTCGATGTGCACCTTGCGCGGGCCGGAGACGAGGATGTCGCTGACTTCGTCGTCGGCGAGCAGCGGCTCGAGCGGCCCGAGGCGGAACATGTCGTCGAGCACGCCCGCGACGAGGCGTTCGCGCTCGTCCGCGGCGAGGTCGCGCCCGAGGTCCTGGGCCAAGGCGCGCGCGCGCGCCTCGCACGAGGAGACGAGCACCTCGCGATCGAGCTTCTCCGCCGCGCCGTAGTCGAGCGCCTGCACCAGCCTCTGGTGCAGTTCGCGCCGCAGCTCGGCGAGCCGCGCCCTCGCCGGGACTCCGCTCACTTGGCCGCTCCGGCCGCCGGGGGCGCGTCCGCGGCCGCGACGCGCGGTTCGTCCGGACGCCGCCAGGCGCCGGGGCCGCGCAGCGCGTCGAGGCCGAGCTGCGCGAACCTGTCGGCCGCGCCGTTGAGGCGCGCCTTGCCGTGCAGCTCGCCTTGCATGAACAGCTCCCAGTCGTTCGGCGCCACGTGCAGGTCGCCCGGCAGCGGCAGCATGCGCCCGTCCTCGAGCGGCTCGACCAGCTCGGCCGTGACCATGACGACGAGCTCGGTCTGGTCCTGCTCGTAGCGCACGCTGCGGAACAAGGCGCCCAGCACCGGCACGTCGCCGAGGAACGGCACCTTCGACGAGCGCGCCTGGTCCTTGCTGCGCAGCAAGCCGGCCAGGGCGAACGACTGGCCGCTCGCCAGCTCCACCGTCGTGTTCGAACGACGGGTGACGATGCCCGGCACCGTGAAGCCGTTCTGCTTCAGCGCGCCGATCTCGCTCAGTTCGCTGACCTCGGGCGCGACCTCGAGGCGGATGCGCCCTTGGCCCAGCACCTGCGGGCGGAAGTTCAGGCGCACGCCGAACTCCTTGTATTGGACGGTGATCGTGCTGCCTCCGCCGACGACCGAGCCCTGCACGATGGGCACGGGGAACTCGCCGCCGACGAGGAACGTTGCTTGCTCGCCGCTGACGGCGACCAGGTTGGGCTCGGCGAGGAGGCGCACGAAGCGGTTCTCCGCCAGGGCCTGCAGGTAGGCCTCGAGGTTGGCGCTGGGCGCGCCGGCGAACAGCGTCGTGGCGCTCGACACGGGGCTGCCCGAGGCGTCGAAGGCGAAGTCGGCCGATCCCACCGGCGAGCCGGGCTGCGGCGAGATGGACACCGACTGGAAGGGCGAGCCGCCGGGCGCCTGCACGCCGCCGAAGGCCGACGAGCCGCCGACGACGCCGCTGAAGCCGAGCTCGCGCAGCGCGGTGCGGCTGGCCTCGGCGATGCGCACGCGCAGCTGCACCTGCTGCACGCCGGGGATGTGCGTCAAGTCGATCCACTTGAGGCCGCTCTTGTCCATGTAGCCGCGCAGCAGCTCGGCCACGCGCACGTCGGGCACGCGCCCGCGCAGCGCGACCACGCCGTCGACCTCCTGCACCGCGAGGCTCGCTCCGAAGAGCTCCTTGAGGCGCGTCGCGAGTCCGTTCGCGTCGAGGCCGACGACCACGCGGCGCACCACGCTGTCGCCCGACTCGAGCCTGAACACGACGTCGGTGGATCCGTGCGCGCGTCCGACCAGCAGCACTTCGCTGGGCGAGACAGGCTTGGCGTCGACCACGGCCGGGTCGGCGACGACGACGAGCTCGACGCGCGCGTCGAGGCGCACGAGCGTCGATCCGCCCACCAGCAGGGAATCGGCGGGCTTGGCGGCTTGCGCCACGATGGCGGGCGCGGAGGGGAGGGCCATGGTCGGCGCCGAGGCGGCGCCCAGCCACAGCAGCGCCGACAGGGTCGAAGTCGACATGGTTCGTGCGCGACGCTGGTCCATCACTGGTCCTTGGCGGGGAACTCGGTGCGCTCCGTGCGGTCGCCGCCGAGCACCTTGACTTCCCACGCGGCCTTCTTCGGCGCCTCAGGCGCGGGTTGCGGCGCGACGACGGGCGCGGGCTGAGGCGGCGCGGGCTGCTCCACGACGCGCGGCTCGACCTTCTCGGCCGCGGGCGAGCGCAGCCACTCGGCGCCGAACACGCTGGCGGTCGTGGCGACGGGCGAGACGGGCTGCTGCGCCGCGGCGCGATCCTGCTCGGAACGCAGCGCGATGCCCAGCGTGGCGCGCGAGCTGGCGAGCTCCAGGTCGGCCGCCTGCTGCGCCGTCACGGCGAGCGTCACCGCCAGGCGGCGCGACGCGCTGCGGCGTTCCGCTCCGTCCGCGGCGCCGACGGCGTCCTCGTTGACCGCGAGGACCTTGGCGGCCTCGAGCACGGTGCGCGTCAACGCCTCGCGCTCCGGGCCGGAACGGCCGGGCACTTCGAAGGTCGCCAGCACGTCCACCATCGCTCCGGGGTACAGCACGACCTCGGGGCTCGTGTCGCGCAGGCTGATCGTGATCGCGCGCTGCCCGCTCGGCAGCAGGTTGGCGATGGCCGCGCCCGACAGGCGCGTCGTCAGGTTCGCTTCGCGCAGCGGCTGGCCCTTGGAGAGCGGCACCACCAGCGCGCGGCCCAGCGCCTCGGAGCTGGAGGCGAGTCCGGCGTCCACGCCCTCCGGCGCGTTCGCCCAGGCGAGATCCTGCGCGACGAGCTTGCGTCCGGCCGGCAGGTCG
>JBEBCR010000014.1:0-3102 GCA_041157565.1 Planctomycetota bacterium
CCATCGATCCATGGCTTGTTCGCCTCGAGCCTGTCGAGGGCCGCGCTCCAGTCGTCGCGGCTCAGGTCCAGCCACGCCAGCGAAGAGTGCACGCGCCACAGGCTGTCGGAGGCCAGCCACCACAGGTCCGCCTGCGCGAGGCGCAGCCGATCCTCCAGCGGAACCAGCACGTCGTTCACCCAAGCCGCTTCGGTCCAGAGGATGTCATGGACCTCGTCCAGCAAGCCTTGCTGCTGCACGAGCGCGGCCCGCTCGACCAGCGATCGAGCGCGCAAGTCCATGGCCTCCCATGCGTCAGGCCACTGCTCCTCGGGCAGGCGCACGACGCCATCGTGCACGGCATCCCACAGCCTCTCGGCTGCCGCGCGATCGCCAGCCAGCTCCTCCGCCTCGGCCTGCAGCGCCTTGGCGAACAGGGCCGTGTACGAGGAACCGAGGCGCGTCCAAAGGGCGCAGGCCTCCTCGGCGTCGACGGCCGCGCGCGACCAATGGTCGTAGCGTTCTTGCGGGGTGCCCTGTCGCCCGCGAGCGAGCTGCAGTTCCGCGCGCAGGGTCAGCAGGGGCGCGCGCAGCGCGGCGAGTGGTTCGAGCTCGGGGTCGGCGGCGGCCTGCGACTCTAGCCGCGCCAGTTCGGCGTCCAACTTGGAGGCCAAGGCAGCGAGGCTCTCCGAGTTCGTCCGCGCCAGATCGAGTTCGTCAGGGCGCGGCTGGCGTCGCCGTTCGGCACGGAACAGATCACGCTGCTCCTTGGTCCACTTCGACCAACGCGCGTGCATCGCGGCGTAGTCGCCATCCCCGCATCGCCAGAGGCTCGGCAGCAGCGCCTCGAGCTGGGCGAGCAGCTGCTCGTCGGACTTCCAGCGCAAGGCGCCTGCCTTGGATGCGTCCTCGTTCGCGAGCAACCGACTGGCGAGGTCCTTCGCCTGCGCCAAGATCTCCGGGCAATCCTGCGCGAGCGCGGCGCTAGGCAGGCTCGCGAGGAACCACGCCCCGGCCGACGCCCGCCACCCGTGGATCACTGCCCGAGCAACTCCTTGATGAGGCCCTCGAGCCGGGTGCGTTCCTTGGATGAAGCTTGCTGCAGCATGGCGCGCAGCTGCGCCACCGCTTGCGCGTCGAAGCCGCGCTTGTGCAGCAGCTTGGCGCGTTCCTCGCGACTGGAGAGTTGGAGGAGCTCGCGAACGAGCGCCGCATCCTCCACCACGGCGACCGTCGAGGTCACGGGCGCGCCCGGCACCACGCCGGCGAGGGGCTGCCACGTCCACTCGAGCATGCCGGGCTTGGCGAACCACGAGCGTTGCGCGGGGACGAGCGGCTGCGCATGCGCGCCCTTCTTCTGCAGCTCGGTCGTCTTGGCCTTGAGGCCCACGCCTTCCACGGAGCCAAGGCGGAACTCGTACGACTTGGCGCCCTCGCGCAAACTGGCTTCGAAGGACCAGCGGGCCAGCTCGGGATCGCCAGCATTCGCCGCGTCGTCGACGACCAGCACTTTGCCGCGCGGCAACAAGCTCGCGAACGCCTCGCCACTCGTCGTCCCACCGCGCATCGTCTCGACCCACGACACGGGGTCGCCCGCCGCCGTCGACTCGCGTTGGCCGAGGCGCACGGCGAGCAGCACGACGATCGAGGCCGCCACGGCGGCGACCAGCCATCTGGCCGGGCGCAGGATGCGGCCGGTCGAGCGCGGCGTGGCGCTCGGAGCGGCGGGGGTGGCGACCACGTCCTCGACCGGCTCGTCGGCGCCCTCGTCGAAGACGAGCGGCGAGGGCGGCGCGACCTGCAGCGTGGCGACGAACGACTCGCACGGCACGCACACGGCGAGGTGCTTGTCGATGGCGGCGCGCCGCTCGTGCGAGAGCGGCGCGGACCACTGCTCCGCTCCGGGCCCGGCGCCGAAGCCGTAGAGCTCCTCGGCGGTGGGGCACTCGGAGGTGGCTCCCGCGGCCAGCGCCTGGTCGCGCAGCCAGCGGTCGGCGGACTCGAGACGATCCAAGGCCTGGGCGCGGTGGGGGTCGCGCCTCAGGGCCTCCAGCGTGGGGGTCGGCTGCTTGTCGTACGACAGCAGCGCCTGGAGGGCCTTGTCCTCGTCGTGGAGGTCGCCGGGCCCGAAGCGGAGCGGTTGGTTTTCCTGCTTCATGAACGCGCAGATTCCGGCGAACGGGCGCTTCTCGGGGCAGAAAACGGTGAAAAACCACCGCCTTGGTCGGTTGCGCCGCTCACGCCTCGGCCTCCTCCAGCGCCAAGTCGTTGACCAGCACGCGCCTCAGCGCCGTGGAGGCGCGTTTGACGCGGTATTTCGCCTGTTCCAAGGAGATCCCAGTCCGGCTGGCGATCTCCTCCATCGTCCGGCCCTCGACGAAGCGCAACACGAGCAGGACGCGGTCCTCGGGCTCGAGATGGGCCAACCCACGCCGCACCAGTTGCCCGACCTCGTCGGTGCTGGCGCTGTCGCTCGGTCCCGGGGCCTGGTCGGCGCGTTCGGGCATCTGGTCGCCGACCGCCGTCAGGCGCACCTTGCGCCCACCGGCGTCGCGCCGGCGCAAGTCGACGACGCGGCACCACGCGACGCGGTAGAGCCATGTGCCGAAGCTGCCCTTGGTCGGGTCGAAGGCGTCGGCGTCGAGGCGATCGAACACGTGCAGGACGACGTCCTGGAACAGGTCGTCGCGCGTGGAGTGGTCCTGCTCGAAGCTGCCGATGCAGTGCAGCAGCAGGGGGCGGTAGCGCTCGAGGAAGGTGGCGACGGTGGGGTTGTGGCGCGCGCGCAATCCGCGCACCAACTCCAACTCGGCGTCGTCTACCTCATGGTGTCCCATCCAACCATGGGGATAGAGAATCGGGAGCGCGCAAGCAAGGTGCGGCCTGCGCGCTTGGACCACGAAGCGCCAACCCTCGGCGAGGGGGGCCAGCCCAGGTCGCGTCGGGGTATAGGAGATTGCAAATTGGCGTGGGCCAGCGGGTTCCACCGTCATTCGGAGGTCGCATCTGGGCAGGACCGCCCGCGGGACGCACAATCGCGGCACCCTCCCTTGGACGATTTGGCACGCATCACGGCGGCCGCCTACGGCGAGCTGCAAGCCTTGGCGCGCGCCTGCATGCGCG
>JBEBCR010000015.1:0-5334 GCA_041157565.1 Planctomycetota bacterium
CGGGAGCGGCGCAGAGGAGCGCGACGGCGAGGTTGTGGCAGGTGCGCATGAGGGGGCTGGAGCCGAGGGCCGAGGGGCGGCCACGCCGGACTCCACGAGCAAGGCTCCCACGGAATCCGCCGGCGGTCAAACCGACGGGGCTCGGCTTTCACCCTCCAACGACGCGAACGGGACGGTTGTTCCCGCCCGAGCCGTTTCCGGGCCGCGACGACGACGAGACGCCGACCGCCGAGAGGCCTCGCGCGGCGCTGGGGTGGGCAAGCTCGCTGGGCGAGGCGCGCCCTCCGCCGTGCTAGTCCTCGTCGGCCTCGCTGGACGAGCCGGGCGCGGCCAGGAGGAACGCGTCGATATGGCCCTCGAGCACGCGCGACAGGCGGGCGCTCGACAAGCCGCTCCTGCGATCCCGGACGAGCGGCGCGGGGCCGAAGCGGTAGCGTCGCACGATCGCGTTGCCCGGCTCGCGGTCGCCCTGGGCGGCGATGCGCGCGGCGAGCAGCGGCATCAAGCGCTCGACCTGCTCCTCCTGCGCGCCGGCGCCGCGGCCTTCGACGCGCACGAGGCTCTGGCGATGCAGGAGCGACACGAGGAGGCGCGGCTGGTCGACGAGGCGGCCGCGCGCGGCGGGCTCGGCGCGCGCTTCGACGACCACGTCGGCGCGCCGCGGCTCGAGCACCCCGAAGAGCGGCAGCACCTCGACGCGCACGAACTCGCGCTCCTCGCGTCCGCGGTCGTCGCCGACGCGCGACACCTGGTGCAGGCCCGCCTCCGCGGCGAGCAGCGCCGACGCGCCCGGGCCCGACACGAGGAGCGCGGCCGATTCGCCCGGGAGTCCGCAGCGGTCGTCGAGCACCTCGACCTGGTAGCGGTGCCGCTCCGCCCAGCCGAGGTACATCTGCGCCAGGCGCTCGACGGCGCCCAGGGCGGATTCGCGCGGCCGCACGAGGCGCAGCACCAGCGCGGCGTCGCCGAGTTCGCGCGGATCCATCGTGTCGAGCAGGAAGCGCAGGCGCGCGGCCTCCTCCTCCAGCTCGACCAGGCGATCGAGGGTGCGCGCGCGCTCGCGCGCCTCCTGCGCGCGCAGCGCCCACTCGGCGAAGGCGCGCGCGGCGGGTTGGAAGCGCTCCAGCGATTCGAGCAGCGACTCGATCTTGTGCAGCTCGTCGAGGCGGCGCAGGGCGGCCACGCGATCGTCCCAGAAGCCGGGCTCGCCCGAGGCCTCGAACAACTCGCTGCGGCGCCCGCGCCACGCCTCGGCGGACTCGAGCAGGGCGTCGCTGGCGGCGGCGAGCCGCCCGGCGCGCTCGCGCAGGAGGCGCTCCTCGCGCTCGAGGCGGCGCGGCGCCGGCTCGGCGGGTCCGGGTGTCGCGGCCTCGGGCTTGACGATCTCCAGCGCGCAACCATCGCCGCGCCGACGCAGGCTGACGAGCGCGCCGGTCGGCACCTCGCCCTGCGCCATGGCGCGCGCCAAGGGCAGCAGCACGAGCCGCTCGACGGTGCGCTTCAGGGGCCGCGCGCCGAAGGCGGGCGACCAGCCCTGCTCGACGAGCAGGGCGACCAGCGCCGGATCGACGTCGATCGACAAGGCGCGGCGCGGGACGCCGCTGCGCTCGAACACCGCCGCCAGCTCGCGGCGCGCGATGCGCTCGGCCGTGTCGCGCGACAGCGGCTGGAACTGCACGATCTTGTCGAGGCGATTCAGGAATTCGGGCCGGAAGAAGGCGCGCAGCTGCGACAGCACCATGGCCGCGTCGGGCGGCGGCGGCACGCTGCCGCCGAAGCCCAGGCGCGCCTCGGTCGGCACCGCCGAACCGAGGTTCGAGGTCAGGATGATGATCGTGCCGCGCAGGTTCGTCGTGCGCCCGGTGGCGTCGGTCAGGCGACCGGCGTCGAACATCTGCAAGCAGGCGTCGAACACGCTCTGGTGCGCCTTCTCGATCTCGTCCAGGAGCAGCACGGAGAACGGCCGCTCGCGCACGAAGCTCGTCAAGGTGCCCGGCCTGCGACCGGTGCCGGTCAGGCGCTCGAGCGCCTCCCAGGTCGCGTACTCGCTCATGTCGAAGCGCAGCATGCGCGCCGGATCGCCGAAGATCAGCTCGGCCAGCGCGCGCGCCAGCTCCGTCTTGCCGACGCCGGTGGGTCCGACGAACAAGTACACGCCCAGGGGGCGCAGCGGATCGCACAGGCCCGACTTCACGAGCGCCACGAGGTCGAGCAGCGCGTCGACCGCCTCGGGCTGGCCCATGACGCGCGACTCGAGGAAGCGCCTCACGCTGGCGAGGTCGAGCGGCCGCTCGTCGTCGAGGAAGTCGACCGGCAGTCCGGTCGAGGCGGACACGGCCTGCAGCAGGTCGCGCGGCGCGGGGACGCGCTCGGGGCAGGCGGACAAGGTGCCGCGCACGAGCCCCACCGCGCGCCCCGGCGTCGCCGCGTGCGCCAAGTGCAGGTCGGCGAGTTCGCAGGCGCGCTCGAGCCACGACTCCGGCACCTCGCGCCCCGCCTCGCGCGCGATGGCGCGCACGATGGCGAGCGTGCGCGCGCGATCGGCGGCGGGCACCTCGATGTCGAGCAGCGCGCCGCGCAACGCGCCGAGCGGACGCGACGAGGCGCGCAGGTGCTCGGGCGTGGTCTCGCCGAGGATGGCGACGCGTCCGTTGGCGACGTACGGCGCCAGCGCGCTGGCGACGTTCTCGACGCTGTCCGTGGCGCGGCCGGCGTCGACCAGCTCGTGGATGTCGGGGATGTAGAGCAGGACGCGCGGCGAGGACGAGGCCCACTTGACCAGCTCCGACAGGCGCGTCTGCCACTCGCCCATGTACTTGGTCTCGACCACGAAGTCGGTGGGCCGCATGCGCAGGACCACCCAGCCGCGCGCGTCGAGGCGCCGCGCGAGCTCGCCGACGATCGCCGTCTTGCCGACCCCGGGCTCGCCCACCAGCAACGAGGAGCGCGACGAGGACGACGAGGCGAGTCGCGCCTCCAGCGCCGCGAGCACGGACTCGACCTCGAAGGCGCGCTCGAGCTTGTTCGCCTCGAGGTCGAGGCGCAGGTCGTGGCCCATGTCCGGCGGCGAGGGTCGCTCTGGCTGCGCGGCCGGAGTGGACGCCTCCTCCTCCAGGGGCTCCCCGTCCGCGTCCTGCGCGGTCGTCGTCGCCGCGGCGGGTTCGGTGCCGTGGCGGAACAGCCGCGCGCAACGCGGCAGGCGCTCCTGCACGTGCCCGTCCAGCGCCCGGAAGTGCTCGAGCCCAAGGCGCACGTCGGCCTCGGCGTAGGGCTCGTGCGTGGGAGAGTGGTTCTCGAGCAGGCGCTCCGCGCCGGCGAAGATGGCGTGGACCACGTAGGACTCGCGCTCGCGCCCGAGCGCCGCGACGAGCTCGGACAGTTCGGGGAAGGGCCCGCCCGCGCCCAGCGTGCCCAGCGCCTCGGCCGCGCCGGCGCGCACCCAGATCGACGGATCGTGGCGCAGGAGCTCGATCAGCTCGCCCATCAGCTCCTGGCGCCGGTGCGCGCAGCGCAAGGCGGCGAAGCGCACGTACGGATCGGGGTCCCACAAGAGCGGACGCAGCGGGATGCTCGCGCCCAAGGCGTGCCGCTCCACGAGACGGCAGACGTGGATGCGCAGCTGGGCGTCGGGATCGGCGGCGGCGTCGCGCAGGCGCTCGCGCAGTTCGGGTTCGGCGCGCAGCGCGCAGGCCGACAAGGCCGCCGCGCGCACCGAGCGGTGGGCGTGGCCGGCGAGCTCCAGCACGTCGCCGATGGCGCGCTGGGGCGAGGCCAGCTCCGACACGAGCGGCGCGAAGGCCAAGGCGCTGCCGAGGAAGTTGCCCCCGGAGTCGTCCTCGACCAGCTGCTCGACCAGCCGCGCGAGCTGCTTGTCCATGGCCTCAGCCGAACTGGATGCCCTGCGCCAGCGGCAGGGCCGTCGACCAGTTGACGGTGTTGGTCTGGCGGCGCATGTACGCCTTCCAGCTGTCGCTGCCCGACTCGCGGCCGCCGCCGGTCTCCTTCTCGCCGCCGAAGGCGCCGCCGATCTCCGCGCCGCTCGTGCCGATGTTGACGTTGGCGATGCCGCAATCGGAGCCGGTGGCCGCGATGAAGCGCTCGGCGTGGCGCACGTTCATGGTGAAGATCGCCGACGACAGGCCTTGCGGCACGGCGTTGTGCAGCTCGATGGCGTGGTCGAGCGACTTGACGCGGATCACGTACAGGATCGGCGCGAAGGTCTCCTTCTGCACGCACTCCCAGTGGTTCTCGGCGCGCACGATGGCGGGCGCGACCCAGTGGCCGCCCTTCAACTTGCCGCCGGGCTTCACGCGCCCGCCGCCGCACAGCACCTTGCCGCCGCTCTTCTTCGCCGACTCGAGCGCGGCCAGCATGTTGGCCACCGCCGTCTCGTCGATCAGCGGTCCGCACAGGACGCCCTTGGCCAGCGGATCGCCGATCTTGATCCCCGAGTAGGCCTTGACGAGTCGCTTCTCGACTTCGTCGGCGATCGACTCGTGCACCAGGAGGCGCCGCGTCGTCGTGCAGCGCTGGCCGGCGGTGCCGACCGCGCCGAAGAGGATCGCCGGCAACGCCAGCGACAGGTCCGCGTCGTCCATCACGACCAGGGCGTTGTTGCCGCCGCACTCGAGGATCGCCTTGGCGTAGCGCTGCGCGAGGCGCGCGCCCACGTGGCGGCCGACCTCGGACGAACCGGTGAACGACACGAGCGGAATGCGCTTGTCGTCGACCATGCGCGCGCCGACCTCCTCGTTGCCGCCGACGACGAGGCCGAAGAGCGCGCCGAAGCCGTGCGACTCGAGGACCGGCCGGCAGACGTTGGTCATGGCGATCGCCGTGAGCGGCGCCTTGGGGCTCGGCTTCCACACGCACGAGTCGCCGCACGTCAGGGCGAGCATCGAGTTCCAGGCCCACACCGCCGCGGGGAAGTTGAAGGCCGAGATGATCCCCACCACGCCCAGCGGGTGCCACTGCTCGCGCATCGAATGGCCCGGGCGTTCCGAGTGCATCGACAGCCCGTACAGCATGCGCGACTGGCCGACGCAGAAGTCGGCGATGTCGATCGCCTCCTGCACCTCGCCCAGGCCCTCCTGGTGGATCTTGCCCACCTCCATCGTCACCAGCGCGCCGAGCTCGTCCTTCTTCTCGCGCAGCGCGTTGCCCAGTTGGCGCACGATCTCGCCGCGCTTGGGCGCCGGCACCTCGCGCCAGCGCAGGTAGGCCTCGTGCGCGGCGGCGACCACCTGCTCGTACTCCTTGGCGCTCGCCTGCTTGACGGTGCCGAGCACCTCGCCGGTGGACGGGTTCCTGCTCTCGAGGATCGCGCCCGAGGTC
>JBEBCR010000016.1:0-4756 GCA_041157565.1 Planctomycetota bacterium
CGTAGGCGTCCTCGGGCGACAGCGCCTGGAGCAACCCCTCGACTTCAAGGCCGGCGGGGACGACGTGATCCCCGGCGTGGCCCGCGCGGTCGTCGGCATGGCTCAGGGCGAGATCAAGCTCCTGGCGCGAGTCCATCCACACGGAGCCATCGGCGAGGCGCGCCACGACGTGGGCGCGGACGAGATCACCCGTTGAGGCTGTGCGCATGGGAGCGAGCTTAGCTCTGGTCGGGACCATGGCAAGGCGCTGGCGCGCCTCGCGCGGCCGAGCGGCCTCGCTCGACGTCCACGAAGACGAGCAGGACTGCGCCCAGCACGAAGAACCCTACCACGGAAAAAAGCGCCGCGTCGGTCGAGGGCAGGAGGGCGAAGCACAAGGGCCCGAGGATCCCGGCGAACTTCTCCAGCGTCGCGAACAAGCCGAAGTACTCGGCCTGCCGGTCGGGCGGCACGAGGCTGGCGTACAGCGAGCGCGACAAGGCCTGCGCGCCGCCCTGCACGAGGCCGATGAGGAGCGCCAGCATCCGGAAGTCGCCCGCGTCCTCCATGCTCCGCGCCTGCAAGGCCGCCAGGATGTAGGCGCCGATGGCGCAATGCAGGGCCGCCTTGGGCCCCAGCAGGCCCGCCAGCCGGCCGAAGAGCAAGGTGGCGGGGATGCCCACCGCCTGCACGAGGAGGATCGCCTCCAGCATGTCGCCGGTGGACAGGCCCTTCTCCTCGCCGAAGGAGGTGGCCATGCGGATGATCGTGCCGATGCCGTCGTTGTAGGCGAAGAAGGCCAGCAGGAAGAGCCACGCGTCGCGTCGGCCGCGCAGCTCGCGCCACAGGCCGAAGAGGCCCCGCAGGGCGGCGCGCGCCCCGCCGCCGACGCCGGGCCGTCTGGTTTCCTTGACACGGAGGAACAGCGGGACGCTGAAGAGCGCCCACCAGGCGGCGACCAGCAGGAATCCGGCGCGGATGGCGAGGTCCGGATCCCCCTCGGAGCCCGGCAGGGAGAGGTAGATGATCGGGGCCGCCACCAGCGCGAGGGCGAGGCCCCCGCCGAGGTAGCCGAGCGCGTAGGCCGTGGTCGACAACGCGTCGTAGTCGCGCGGCTCGGCGACGTCGGCCAGCATCGCGTCGTAGAACACGAAGCTGCCCACGGCTCCGAGATTGACGCCGAAGAACAGCGCGCAGCCCAGGAGCCACTGGCCGGGCTCGAGCGCGGCGAGCGCGCCGCAGCAGCCGACCCCCAGCGCGAGGAAGCCGGCGAAGAAGCGCTTCTTGCCGCCCACCTCGTCGGCGATGGCCCCGAGGAGCGGCGAGGCGAACGCCGCCAGCACGAGCGCCAGCGTGGTCGTCCACGCGAAGGTCGTGCGCTTGGCGTCGTCGTCGAGGTCGGCGGCGATGCTGCTCCTGTACCAGACCGGGAAGATCGCGGTGATCACCACGGTGTACATGGCGCTGTTGGCCCAGTCGTACAGCGCCCAGGCCCGCGCGTCGGCGCGCGCCACGCCCAGTCGCGAAAGGAGGGAACGGGCCATCCCCGCAGAAGCTACCGCTCGACCGCCGTCGGGCGGTAGTCTCTCGCCGTGACGATCCTCGCCTCGGTACCCCCCGCGTGGCTGCAGGAGGCGGCCAAGGAGCCGCTCTCGCCCGCCGTGCTCGAAGCCGGCGCGACGTTGGCCGGGCTGCGCTTCGGCGCGGCCGAAGTGCTGCAGATGCAGCGCGCCGTGGCGGAGAACGCGGCCGGCTACGCGCGCTTGCAGGCGCTCGGCCTGCCGCACGACCTCGCCGCGCCGCTCGTGTTCCAGCCGCTCTTGCCCGGACGCTCCATCGCGACGGCCAAGCTGAGGCTCGATCCTCCCGCCTCGCCGGCGGCGAAGCGGCCGCCCGACGACGAAGACCTCGCCTTCCTGTCCCTGGCTGAGCTCTCCGTGCTGGTGAAGACGCGCCAAGTCAGCTCCGTCGAGCTGGTCCGCCTGTGCGCCGCGCGCTGCCGTCGCCTCGACGAGACGTTGCGCTTCGTGGTCAACCTGCTCGAGGACCAGGCGCTGCGCGAGGCCGAGGCGCTGGACGCCGAGCTGGCCGCCGGTCGCTGGCGCGGGCCGCTGCACGGCATCCCCTACGGAGCCAAGGACCTGCTGGCGGCGCGTGGCGCGCCAACGACCTGGGGCTCGTCGCTCTTCGAGCAGCGCGTCATCGACGCCGACGCCACCGTGGTCGAGCGCCTGCGCGCCGCCGGCGCGGTGCTGCTCGCCAAGACGAGCCTCGGCGAATTCGCCTACGGCGACCTGTGGCACGGTGGACGCACGCGCAATCCGTGGGATCCCGAGCAGGGCAGCTCCGGATCCTCGGCGGGATCGGCAGCCGCCGTCGCCTGCGGCGCGCTGCCCTTCGCCATCGGCAGCGAGACGCTGGGCTCCATCGTGTCGCCCAGCGCGACCTGCGGCGTCTCCGGCTTGCGTCCGACCTACGGCGCCGTCTCGCGCCACGGCGCCATGTGCTTGTCCTTCACCATGGACAAGCTCGGGCCCATCGCGCGCGGCGTGGACGACTGCGCGCTGGTCTTCGACGCCATTCGCGGTCCGGACGGCAAGGATCCCTCGGTGGTCGCGGCCGGCTTCCTCCGCGGTCGCGCCGCCGACCTGTCGGGACTGGTCGTCGGCCATCCGCGGGGCGCCTTCGACGAAGCGCCAGGCCATCGCCACGTGCTCGACGAGCTGCGCGCCCTGGGCGCCGAGGTGCGGCCCGTGGACCTCGACTTCGGCGTGCCGCTGGGCGACCTGCTCGTGGTGCTCGTGGTCGAGGCGGCCACGCAGTTCGACGAGTTGACGCGCTCGGGCGACGACGACGCGCTCGCCTGGCAGGACGAGGCCGCCTGGCCCAACACCTTCCGCGCCGCGCGCCTCGTGCCGGCGGTCGAGTACCTGCGCGCCCAGCGCCTGCGCACGCGCGTCATGCAGCGCCTCGCCGAGATCCACGACGAGGTCGACATCCTCGTGCACCCGAGCTTCGCCGGCGACTTGCTGCTGGCGACCAACCTCGCCGGCCATCCGGCGGTGTGCCTGCCCGACGGCCTCGACGCGCGTGGACTGCCGCGCTCGATCACGTTCTCCGGCCCGCTCTTCGGCGAGTCCGACCTGGTCGCGTTGGCGAGCGCGTGGCAATCCCGCCACGGCGCGCTGCCGCGCCCTCCCGTGCGCTGACCAGCTCGGCGCGCCAGCCCGTTGCCCCTTCCCCCTCCCATGAACACCAGACTCCGCAGCGTCCTCCTCGTCGCCCTGCTGGCGGCTTGCAGCGCGCCTTCGAGCTCCCGCGTGACCAGCTACCCCTCCTACCCGAAGGACCCCGTCGTCGACGACTACCACGGCACGCCGGTCGCCGATCCGTGGCGCGGCCTCGAGGACCCCGACAGCGCCCCGACTCGCGCGTGGATCGACGCGCAGAACAAGTTGACGCGCGAGTGGATCGACGCGGTGCCCGCCCGCGCCGCCATCGAGGCGCGCCTGGTGCAGCTGTGGAACTACGAGCGCCATGGCGCCCCCTTCGAGAAGAAGGGACGCGTGTACTTCTGGAAGAACGACGGCCTGCGCAACCAGTCCGTGCTCCACGTGCAGGACGCCCCCGGCGCCGAGCCGCGCGTGCTGCTCGATCCCAACGTCGTGCGCGCCGACGGCACCTGGGCCGTGGGACAGGTGCAGGTCTCGCCGGACGGCGAGATCCTCGCCTACGCCGGCAGCGAGGCGGGCTCCGACTGGAACACCATCCGCTTCCGTCGCGTCGCGGACGGCGTCGACCTCCCCGACGTCGTCGAGTGGGTCAAGTTCTCGGGCCTTTCGTGGAGCAAGGACTCGGGCGGCGTGTGGTACAGCACTTACCCCGAGCACGACACGAGCGGCAAGAAGTCGCTGGCGAACCACCAATTGCGCCACCACCGACTCGGCGCGCCGCAGTCGCAGGACGTGCTCGTCCATGCCCGGCCGGACCAGCCCGAGTGGGGCTTCGGCGCAACGGCGAGCGACGACCACGAGCTGCTCGTCGTGTCGCAGACGCAGGGCACCGAGCAGAAGAACCGCGTGTTCCTGCAAGTGCTGGGTGGCGCGCTGGACGCCCCGCTGGAGCCCTTGTTCGACGCCTTCGACGCGGAGTACGAGTTCCTCGGCAAGCGCGGCAAGCGGTTGTGGTTCAAGACCGACAAGGACGCGCCCAAGGGCCGCATCGTGGCCGTCGACCTCGACGCGCGCGATCGGCTGGTCGAGATCGTCCCCGAAGGAGCCGACACGCTCGAGTCGGCGCTGCTGGCGGGCGACCGGCTCGTCGTCTCGCGCATGGTCGACGCGGCCAACTCCGTTCAGGTGCACGAGCTCGATGGGGCCATCGCCGGCTCCATCGAGCTGCCGGGGCTCGGCTCGGTGGGCGGGGTCTGGGGCGATCTCGATTGCCCGCGCCTCTACTACACGTGGTCCGGCTTCACGTCGCCGGGCGAGGTGCACATGGTCGACATGGCGAGCCTCGCCTCCACGGCGTGGAGGAAGCCCAAGCTGACCTTCGACCCGGGGCTCTACGTCACCGAGCAGCACCGCGTGAAGAGCAAGGACGGCACCGAGGTGCCGATGTTCCTCGTGCGCCGCAGGGACGCGCCGATGACGAAGGACACGCCGGTCCTGCTCTACGGCTACGGCGGCTTCAACATCCCCATCAAGCCGGCGTTCTCGCCCGCCACCATGGGTTGGCTCGAGATGGGCGGCGCCTACGCCAGCGCCAACCTGCGTGG
>JBEBCR010000017.1:0-8419 GCA_041157565.1 Planctomycetota bacterium
GCCATGCCGGCGCTGCTCCTCGTCCTGGCGCTGGCCGCCGCGCCGGGCGCCTTGGGCTTCGTGCGCCAAGGCGCCGCGCTCTCCGGCATCGCGCGCGCGGGCGTCGAGCCCGACGAGGCGCGGCAGGCGCTGCAAGCGGCCCTGGACGCGCGCCCCGACTCCGCCACCGCGCGCACCTTGGAGGCGCGTCGCCTGCGCGGCGCCGGCGCGCCGCCCGACGTGCAGGAGCGCGCCTGGCTCGCCGTGCTCGAGCCGCGCCCCCACTCGATCGAGGCGTTGCTGCGCCTGGGCGAACTGCGCATCGCCGCGCGCGATCCCGCCGGCGCGCGCGCGCGCTACTCCGCCGTGCTGGCCCTCGACGCGCGCCACCCCGTCGCCGCGCGCAACCTGCACGCCTTGTGCGCCTACGCCGGCGATTCCGCCTGCGCCGACGACGCGTGGGCGCGCCTCGCCGGTCGCCAACCCGACGCGACGTGGCTCGCCACGCTGGCCGCCCGCGCCGCCTTGCGCGGCGTCCCCGAATCCGCGCGCCACGAGTGGGAGCGCATCGGCCCGCCATGGAGCCCGCTCGGCCCCGACGCCGCCATCGAGTTGTCCAAGGCGCAGTCGGGCGACATCAAGAAGGGCCTCGAGGCCTACGCCCACGCCCGCTACGCCGACGACCACGCCGCCGCCGGCGCTTGGATCCTGTGCCTGCGCTCGATGCGCCAGTACCTGCGCGCCTGCCGCGCCTTCGAGGACGACCTCGACCCGCGCGTCGAGCTGCGCGTGGCGGCCGCGTTGTGCCGCGCCGGCGAAGTGCAGGCGGCGCGCGAGAGCTTGGCGGGACGGGTGGCGACGCGGGAGGAGTTGGAGAGCTTGCCGGAGTGGGTGAGGGTGGCGTTGCGGGAGCATGGGATCGGGGAAGAGCCCTGATTCCGATGCTGGTCCCTTTCGCTGTGCGCTGCACGACGGGAACTTCGACGCGGGAGTGCCACGCGCCGCACGCCCCGAACGTCCCATTGGGAAGCACCATCCGACGGGCATGATCGGAGAACGGCCTCCGACGCGCGTGCGGGATGCCGCCGCCGGTCGCCACCCGCGGCGCCGGGGCAAGCGCGACGGCCGACGACCACTTGCCAGCGCGTGGGGTGCGAATCTTCGCGCGCTGCGCTAGGCCTGGCCTCGGGGAGGGGCGGCCGAAGCGCGCGGAATCGCCGCGCCTTGGCCTCCCCGCGCGCTGCTCGAAGCGCCGGGCCCCATCCGCGGCGTGCGGTCTCCCTCCGCGCGCCCGCTGCCGGCGTGATTTCGGCCCTCCACGCCATGACGACGCGCGCGCCGAAGCCGTGCCAACCCGCCGGCGAGTTGCGCACAGCGATCGGGGCCAGCATCATGCGTCCATGCTCCCCCGCCCCTCCCCACGCGCCCAAGCCTGGTGCCACCTCGCCCTCGCGGCCCTGTGGTGCACCTCGCGCGCCGCCAGCCTCCACGGCTGGTGGACCGCCCTCGGCGGTTTGGGAAGCCACGCCCACATCGCCATGGCGCTCGGGGTCTTGGCCGCTTGGACAACCGTCGCGCTGCTGGCGACCCTGGCGCTGGGCTTGCCGCGGGCGGGCTGGGTCCTGGGGGGCTCCACGCTGCTGGCCCTCGCCGCCATGCTCTTGGGAGTCGAGCGCGTGGATGCGCTGGATGTGGCTTGGCTGTGCCTTGCGGTGCCCGCGGCCTGCTGGATCCTCATTCCCGCCACTGCCAAACAAAACGCCACGAATCAAGCCATTTCCTAGGATCTCTCAAAAAACGAATCAAAAAATCCGGCATCGACGCCCGAGCGGGCTAAGCTTCCGATGGCTTTTGGAGAAGCTCCGGACCGCTCGACTGGCTGATGAGGCTGGCGGGCGGTCCGATCCATTGGTGCCTGCGGCGGCCACCCGAAGGCGCCGAAGCGCCGATTCCGGCTCCTCGGGCGATGCCCGCCTGACGGCTGGCGAGCAGGCTGCGCCGCACACGCAAGCCCTTGGACAAAAAAGGCTTGGCCCACGGTCCAGTCCTGCCGTCGAGGCCGAACGCGGCGGTTCCTCAGGTGCAAACGCGCTAGGATCCAAAGCGTCCAAGCCCCGCGCGACCGTGGCGTCGCCCGCGAGCATGCGGCAGTGCAAAGCCTGTGTAGTCCTCGGGTAGCCCCGATCAAGGCAAGCACACGCACCTCTCCCCTCCGTATCGTCGGCATGACCGCCACGGCAACCATCCACGACATGACCGGAACGAACTCGGACAAGAACGGCGAAACCACCACGCGTCGCATCCTGGTGGTCGAGGACGAGGAGACCCTGGCCGCGGGCGTGCGCGAGGCGCTGGAGCGCCAGCAGTACGCCGTCGAGACGCGCGCCGATGGGCAAGCCGGCCTCGAGCGCATCCGCGAGGGCGGGCTCGACCTCGTCATCCTCGACCTCATGCTGCCGGGCATGGGCGGACTCGAGGTGCTGAAGCACTTGCGCGCCGAGGGCCGCGACGTTCGCGTCATCATCCTGACAGCCTTGGCTTCGGAACAGGACCTGGTGCGCGGCTTCGACCTCGGCGCCGACGACTACGTCAAGAAGCCCTTCAGCCCGCGCGAACTGCTCGCGCGCGTCGAAGCCCAATTCCGCCGCGCTCCGGGCGCGCGCGGTGGTCCGGCCGGCATGCTGGAGCTGCCCGGCGGCATCAAGGTCGACCTCAAGCGGCTCGAGGTGCATCGCGACGGCGGCATCGTGCAGTTGACCCCGCGCGAGGGCGACATCCTCGAGTACCTGATGAAGAACCGTTCGCGGGTCGTCACCCGCGACGACCTGCTGCTCGACGTGTGGCACTACAAGAGCGCCAACGTCGAGACGCGCACGGTCGACATCCACATCGTCGGCCTGCGGCGCAAGGTCGAGCCCGATCCGGCCCAGCCCACGTTCATCCAGACCGTGCGCGGCAAGGGCTACCGCTGGTTCGACGATTGAGCGCGCCCCGCTCGACTCGACTGACGGCGCTGGTGCTGTACGCCGTCCTGCTGGTGCTGCCGACCATCGTGCTGGGCGGGCTGCACTGGCACCAGTTGAAGCTCGACCACGCGGCTCTGCTCGAGGCTGTGCCGGGCGACGCGCAGGACGCGGCGCGGCGCCTGGAGGACGCCTTGGCGCGGCGCATGGCCGAGTTGCTACGCCGCGAGAACGAGCGCCCCTTCTGGGAGTACCACGAGTCGTACTTCCCCCCCGGCACCATCGGCGCGGAGATCGCGCTGGTGCCCTCGCCGCTGGCGGCGACCGAGCAGTCGCCCGAGATCCTCGCGTGGTTCAGCCACTCGACCAGCTGGGAGGAGCTGATGCCCTCGCTGGAGCTGCTGCGCGGCTCGCGCTCGGGGGATCCGGCCTCGCGCGACGACGAGGGTCGCCTGCGCGACGCCGCCGTGCGCCTGTTCGAGGGCGAGTTGCGCGAGAGCATGTTCGAGCGGCTGCTGCGCACGCGCAACAGCCGCGACCTGGCCGTTCCGCTGCCGGTCTTGGCCGTCAACCTCAGCGACGAAGAGGACGTCGAGTGCCTGCGCGACGAGCTGCCCGCGCTGCGCGGGATGGAATCGCGCTCGCAGACCATCGCGGTCTCGGACTTCCACCTGCGGTTCTGGATCGAGCGCGACGGCACGCCGCGCCTGGCGGCGACGCGCAACGTGCGCGTGCCGCGCGCCCGCCTGTCCGACCAGGCCCTGCCGGAGTGCTTCCGGCAGATGGGCAGGGTCAACACCATCCGCCAGGGCTTCTTCCTCGATCCTGAGGTCGTGCTGGGGGCGCTGCCGCGCGCCTTGGCGGCGCAGGTGCTGGTCGGCACGCAAGCCTGGGTGCCCTCCGGCGCGCGGCCGCCGGAAGGGACGACCACGTCCATCCCGGTCGATCCCCTGCGGGCGATGGGCTTCCAGCGCATGTCGAAGGTCGACGAGGGCTGGGCCAGCGGCCTGATCGCGGTGGACACGCGCAGCCTGGTGGCGCGCTTCGACACGCAGAAGACGCGCTTCCTGCTGGTCGCGGGCATGCTGGCGCTGTCTCTGGCGACGGGCATGGCGCTGCTCTTGCGCAGCGTGTCCAAGGATCTTGACAACGCGCGCCGCACGGAGAACTTCGTGGCCGCGGTGACACACGAGCTGCGCACGCCCGTGGCCTCGATCAAGCTGCACGGCGAGATGCTCGCCGACGGCTGGGTCGAGGACGAGGCGAAGCGCGCCGAGTACTACCGCCGCATCCTCAAGGAGAGCGCGCGACTCGAGCTGCTCGTGGAGCGCGTGCTCGAGAAGGGCCGGTTGCAGCGCGAGACCACCGCGCCCGAACCGGGCGACCTGGCCGCGCTGGTCTCGTCGCTGGAGGCCTCCCTGCGCATGCTCGCCCCCGATGGCGTCGACGACCTGCGCTTCGAGCTGGCGGAGGACCTGCCTCCCGCCATGGTCACGACCGAAGGCGTGCGCTCGGTGGTCTCCAACCTGGTCGAGAACGCGCGCAAGTACGCGCCCGTGGCGGCGGGTGGCGAGCCGATCGTCGTGCGCGTCGCCCGCGAAGGCGCCACGGCCGTGGTCGAGGTGCTCGACCGCGGACCAGGCGTGCCCGACAAGGAGCGCGAGCGCGTCTTCGAGGCGTTCTACCGCATGGGCAAGGAGCAGGAGCGCCGCACGAAGGGCACGGGACTCGGCCTGCACCTCGTCGCGCTGCACGCGCGCTCCATGGGCGGACGAGCCGAAGTGCGCGCGAGGCAAGGGGGCGGCGCCGCCTTCCGCGTGCTGATCCCCCTCGCCTGAGGCGAACCGAAGGCGCGTCGCCCGCCCCTGCCGGGGCGCAGGCGCAGTCGCCGAACGGGGCTGGCCGGCGGGGCCTCGAGAGGCCCCCGGGAACGGGGGAGGCCGCCCGCGGCCCCGCGGAACGGGGTCGCTTGAGCGATCCGGCCGTTCCTTCCGATGTAGACGCGTCCCTCCATGCGCGTCCTCGTCCTTGGAGCCGGCCTCGCCGGCCTGTCAGCCGCCGTGCGCGCAGCGCGGGAGGGAGCCTCCGTGCTCGTCCTCGAAGGTGGCGAGCGCGTGGGCGGACTGGCGAGTTCGATCCAGGTCGACGGCTGGTGGCTGGACCATGGCCCCCACCGCTTCTGGTCGCGCGACGAGCGCACGCTGGCCTTCGCGCGCCAGATGCTCGGCGACAACGCCGTCGAGAGCGAGCGCCGCTCGCAGATCGTCCTGCTCGGGCGTCGCTTCGAGTACCCGCTGCAGCCGCGCGACGCGCTGTCCAAGCTGCCCAAGCGCATCCTCGCGCGCGCCTGCGCCGACTGGCTGGCCGAGCGCGCGCGCGCTTGGACCAGCCCGCGCCCGGACGCGAACTTCGAGGACTGGGTCGTCAAGCGTTTTGGACGCACGCTGCACGAGCTGTTCTTCGGCCAGTACACCGAGAAGGCCTGGGGCGCGCCCTGCTCCACCATCAGCGCCGACTGGGCCGCGCAGCGCATCTCGCAGGCCGGCCTCTTCGACGCCGCGGCGTCGATGCTCTTGCCGAGCCGCGGCGCGAACCAGCGCTCGCTCGCCGCGCGCTTCCTGTACCCGAAGAGCGGCGGCATCGGCGCCTTGGCCGAGGGTTGCGCCGCCCACCTGCGCGAGCTCGGCGGCGAGATCGCGCTCGGGGCGCGCATCGAACGCGTGGAGCACGCCGGCGGCCGCGCGCGCGCCGTGCACGCGCGGCGCGCGGACGGATCCGTCGACCGCTTCGAGTGCGACGCGCTGGTCTCGACCATCCCGCTGGCGCGGCTCCTGGGCGTGCTCGACGGCGCCGCGCGCCCCTGCGCAGGCGACGCGCAGGATCCCGGCCTGCGACACCGCGCGGTGCGCTTCGCCCACTTGGAGGTCGCGCGGCCACGGCTCTCGCCCAACCACTGGATCTACCTGCCCGAGAAGCAACTCGCGGCCCACCGCGCGACGGAGTTCAAGAACTTCAGCGACCATGGACTGCCCGCGGACCGCACCGCGGTCTGCGTCGAGTTCACCTGCGCCAAGGGCGACGCGCTGTGGTCGATGCCGGAGCGCGAACTCGCGCGCCTGGCCGAGTCCGACCTCGCCAAGGCCGGACTGCTCGAGCCCGGCGAGGCGCGCCTGCTCGCCACGCAGGCCCTCGAGCACGCCTATCCCGTCTACGACCTCGGCTACAAGCGCCGCGTCGACGCCGCGCTCGCCGCCGCCAAGGCGATCGCGAACCTCCGCACGACCGGCAGGCAGGGACTGCACCGCTACAACAACATGGACCATTCGCTGGCGATGGGCTGGCACGCGGCCAAGGGGTTGGCGCGCGAGCTCGTGGTCGGCCCGAGGCCGAGCGAGCGGCGCGCCGACGAACGCGTGGCCGCCGAATCGAGGTGGTTCGGATGAGGCGCGCCTGCCCGCTGTGCGGTGGATGGTGGTCGCGCACGCACCTGCGCGACGGCGACTGGCGGCTCGTGGAGTGCGCCAGCTGCGGCCACGTGCACCTCGTGGACCCGCCCGAGGAGCGGACTCTGCTCGCGGAGGTCTACGACGAGCGCTACTGGCGCTCGAACGACCCGTCGCGTCGCGGCTACGGCGACTACTTCGGCGAGGAGCACCTGCAGTTCGCCACCATGCGACGCCGCGCGGCCATGCTGGGCCTGCGCCACGGCGATCGGGTGCTCGAAGTCGGCTGCGGCGGAGGCGCGTTCCTCGATGCCGCCCGCGAACTCGGCGCGTCGGTGCAGGGAGTCGAACCGTCCCCGGTCGCGGCTGCGCGCGCCGCGGCGCGACTGCAAGGCGCGCGGGTGCACCATGGCACGCTGCAGGACCGCGACGACGACGGATCGCGCTTCGACTGCGTCGCGTGGATCGATTCGCTCGAGCACGTGCGCGATCCGCGCGCCGAGCTGCGCCGCGCCGCCGCGCTGCTCGCCCCGGGCGGCCGGGTGGCGATCCTGACGCAGGACGTGTCCAGCGCCGCGGCGCGCCTCCTCGGCGCGCGCTGGCCGCACTACAAGCAGCCCGAGCACCTGCACCACTTCTCGCCGACAACGCTGGGCGCCCTGCTGGACGAGCTGGAATTCGACGTCGAGCGCACGACGCGCGAGGCGAGCGGCAAGTACGTCTCGGGCCGCTTCGTCGCCGAGCGCCTGGGCCGCGTCGCTCCGTGGCTCGCGCCGCTGGCGCGTCCGCTGTGCGCGCTCGCGCCGAAGGCCATGTGGGCCGACCTGCGCGACAGCTTCTGGTGCATCGCGCGCCGACGGCGGACGTCGGTGGCGGCCTTGCGCGGGGCGGCCTGATGGAACGCGAGGCCGTCGAGCAGTTCGCCACCCTGTCGCGCGAGCACTGGTGGTTCCGCGCGCGCGCGGCCGTCTACGGCGATCTCCTCGCCGCGCACCACGGACTGGCCGCGCCGCTCCACGCCGGCCTCGACCTCGGCGGCGGCGCCGGCTCCATGCGCCCGGCGCTCGAACGCGTCTGCTCCAAGGTCGTTTCGCTCGACGGCGACGAGCGCCTGCTGCGCGCGGCCGGCGGCGGCGTCCGCGGCGACTTCGCGCTCCTGCCCTTCGCCGACTCGTCCTTCGACCTGGTGGCCGCCTTCGACGTGCTCGAACACGCGCGCGACGAACGCGCGCTCCTGGACGAGGTCGAGCGCGTCCTGCGCCCCGGCGGCCTGTTCGTGGCCAGCGTGCCCGCGCACCCGTGGCTGTACGCCAACAACGACCGCGTGGCAGGCCACCAGCGCCGCTACTCCCGCGCGCGCCTCGTGGACCTGGTCTCCTCGCCGCGCCTGCGCGTCGAGCACCACGGCTGGACCAACTGCCTGTTGTTCCCGCCCATCGCCGCCGCCGTGCTCGCGTTGAAGGCCTGCGAGCGCGTCGGCCTGCTCGGTCGCGATCCGCGCCACACGAACCTGTCGCTGCGCCTGCCGCGCGGCGTCGAACGCCTGCTCGAGGCCGCTTTCCGCGCCGAGTCGGGCCTGCAGTCGCGCGGCTGGACCCCGTTCGGCCACTCGCTGCTGCTGCTGGCGCGTCGCGACCAGCGCCTCGCGCCGCCCCGGACCGCGAACGACGCGCCTCGCGCGCCCGCCGCCCGCGCGACCAAGCAAGCGCGACGCGCGCCGAGCCCGGTGGACTCGACGCGCGCCGCGTGACTTCGATCCGCCCCGGCGGGCGCGACTACTCGGAGGCTTCCGCGCTCAACTTGAGCTTGTAGCGCTCCTCGAGCGCCGCCTTGCCGGACACCTGCTGCTCCATGAACGTGCCCCGTTCCATGAACCAGTTGCTGCGACCAAGGCTCGACACGTCGCCCGGGGACATGCGCGACAGCTGCGGGTCGCGCACGCCGGAGGCGCGCACGATCCACGCGTTGACGCCATCGCGATCCAGCTCGGCCTTGGCGACGGTCTTCTCGGTCTGCGTCCAGATGGTGAAGTTG
>JBEBCR010000018.1:0-3653 GCA_041157565.1 Planctomycetota bacterium
TCGAGGCCTGGGCCGAGTTGCCGGCGATCTCGCGGATCGACGCGCTCATCTCCTCGGTGGCCGCGGCGACGCTGCCGGCGGTCTGCGTCAGCTTCTCGCTGACGGAGGCGAGGCGCATGGCCGAGTCGTTCAGCGTGCGCGCCGAGTGCGCGATCTGGCGGATGGCGTTGCCGACCTGCGTCTTGATGTCGGCCATGTACTCGGTGCGGTCGCGGTCGCCGTCGACCTTCACGGTGTCGAGGCGCACGCCGATCGAGCGGAACACGGACAGCATGTAGGAGTCGATGACCGCCTGCATGTCGTAGTTCATCACGCGCTGGATGACCTCCAAGGCCTCCTCGCGCTTGGCGGCGTCGGGGATCTCGTCGGCGAGGTGCAGCTTGAAGAGGCGCATGAACTCCGGGAAGGAGGCCACGAACCACTTGGTCGGCAGGTCGATGCGGTCGTGCACCTGGCCGACGCGCAGGCGGTGCTCGAAGTGGTCGACGCCCCAATCGCTGCGCGCGCCGCTGAAGATGCTGCGCACGTAGCCCGCTTGCGCTCGCTCGAGGGCTTGGCGCAGCGCGCTCAGCGGAATGCCGGCGCCGCGCGCGTGCTGCTCGAAGAAGCGGCGCGTGGCGCCGAAGGCGAACTGCCAGTCGTAGAACTCGCGGGCGATGGCCTCGGCGTTCTTCTCGGCCCAGGGGATCAGGGCCTCCATCGTGCGACGCTCGGCGTCGCCTAGGCGGATGAACTGGCGGCGCTCGGCGAGGTTGGCCGAGTTGATGTTGAAGAACGCGGCGAGCGAGCTGTTCGTTTGGGCTTGGGTCTTCACGGTGGACTGGGTGGTGTGTGGTCGTGGTGCGCGCGCCGCCTGAACCAGCTCCACCTGTGAGCTTCGGCCCGCGCCGCGTTCGCTCCCTCCCCTTCGGCCACCCGCATGCGGCACTTGACGGCCGGATGCATCCAATCCGCGCGGCTACGCACTCGACCGTAGCCCAAGGCGGGAAAGTCCCGGAATGGGCACGAAAACGGCCCGGAAAGGCCAGCGACGCCCGGCCACGCGATCGCGCCGGCGGTGGCTTGCGAGGACCGCGGCCCGCGTGGCCGACGACGCGCCCCGCCTAGATCCGCAGCTCGATGCCGCCGTCGCGCTCGGTCGCCGCGTAGGTCTTGGCCTTGGGGCAGGCGCCGCGCACCGCCGCGCCCGTGCGCGGATCGAAGTGGTAGTTGTGCAGCGGGCACACCGCGTACTTGCCGTCGACCAGGGGGCCGCCGATGATCCGACCGCCGTCGTGCGGGCAATGCGAGTCGAGCGCGTAGACCTTGCCGGCGACGCGGCACAGGACGACCTGCTTGCCGCCGGCCATGACGTCGCCGATCTCGACCACCTTGGCCGTGCCTTCTTCGAGCTTCTGGGCCCCGCCCACGACCACGGGCTTGCCTCGGAACAGGTCGAGCAGTCTGCGCAGCATGCGCGGATGCTAGCATCCGCCACGCGCCATGCGGCCGCTCGTGCTCATCGACGTCGTCGGCCTGTCCATGCGGCAGGTCGGCCCCCGCACCCCGAACCTCCTGCGCCTCGCGCAGGATGGCTGCGGCGCGCCCATGGGCGCGATCCTGCCGGCGGTGACCTGCAGCGCGCAGGCCACGATGCTGACGGGCCTCGCGCCCGCGGCCCACGGCGCGGTGGGCAACGGCTGGTACATGCGCGAGACGGGCGAGGTGGCGCTTTGGCGCCAGGCGAACGCGCTCGTCTCCGGCGAGAAGCTGTACGAGGCCGTCAAGCGCCTCGATCCTTCGGCCACCACCGCCAAGGTGTTCTGGTGGTGGAACATGGGCGCCGCGGTCGACCTCGCGGTCACGCCGCGCCCCTACTACCCCGCCGACGGCCGCAAGATCCCCGCCATCTACGCCGCCCCGACCGAGTACGGCCTCGAGCTCGAGCGCGAGCTCGGCCCATTCCCGTTCTTCGACTTCTGGGGTCCCAAGTCGGGCCTGCCCAGCTCGCGCTGGCTCGCCGACGCGACCATCCACACGCTGCGCCGCAGGCGGCCGACGTTGACGATGGCGTACCTGCCGCACCTCGACTACGACCACCAGCGCTTCGGGCCCGACCATCCGCGCTCGCTGGCCGCGCTGGAGGAGGTCGACCGCCTGGTCGGCGACATCCACGCCGCGGCCGAGGAGGCTGGCGCGGCGACGCTGGTCGTGAGCGAGTACTCGCTCGAGGACGCCACGCGCCCCGTGCACGTCAACCGCGCCCTGCGCGAGGCGGGGCTCGCGGCCGTGCGCCAGACGCCGCAAGGCGAGGTGTTCGACCCCTTCGCCAGCCGCGCCTTCGCCGTCAGCGACCACCAGGTCGCGCACGTGCACGCCAAGGACGCGCGCGCCCTCGACGAGGCGCGGGCGGTGGCGCGAAGCCTCGCCGGCGTCGCCGAGGTGCTCGAAGGCCCCTCGCGCGCGGCTGCCGGCCTCGACCATCCGCGCGCGGGCGACCTCGTGCTCGTGGCCGAGAAGGGCGCCTGGTTCACCTACTACCACTGGCTCGACGACGCGCGCGCGCCCGACTTCGCGCGCACCGTCGACATCCACCGCAAGCACGGCTACGACCCGTGCGAGCTGTTCCTCGACCCTGGGCTCGCGGCGCCCAAGCTGCGCATCGCGCTGCGGCTCCTGCAGAAGAAGCTCGGCATGCGCTACCTGATGGACGTGATCCCGCTGGACGCGAGCCTCGTCAAGGGCACGCACGGACGCGTCGATCCCGATCCCGCGCGCCAGGCCGTGTTCCTCGCCTCGCGTCCGTGGAGCGAGTGCGGCGGCGAGCCGCGCGGCGGCGTCGTGGCGATGGCCGAGACCAAGGCGCGGGCGTTGGCGCTCTTGTCGCGCGCGCGCTAGGCCGCCATGGCCGCCGCCGAGGAAGCCAGCGAGCTCGTCGACGGCGCGTCGCGCGGCGGACCCGCGCGGCCGCCGTGGCGCTCGCGGAACGTGCTGGCGCTGGGCGTGGTCAGCCTCTTGACCGACGTCGCCAGCGAGATGATCGCGCCGCTGCTGCCGCTGTTCCTCGCGACCACCCTCGGCGCGGGACCGGCCGCGCTGGGACTGGTCGAGGGCGTCGCGGACGCGGTGGCGAGCCTCGTCAAGCTGTGGGCGGGCGCCGCATCCGACCGGACGAAGAGCCGCAAGGGACTCGTGCTGTGGGGCTACGCCATCGCCGCGGGGGCGCGACCGCTGGTGGCCCTGGCGGGAGCGGCGTGGCACGTGGTCGCCATCCGCGCGCTAGATCGCGTGGGCAAGGGCATCCGCACCGCGCCGCGCGACGCGCTGCTCGCCGAGGCGGTCCACGCCGACTCGCGCGCGGCCGCGTTCGGGTTCCACCGCGCCATGGACCACGCGGGCGCGGTGCTCGGTCCGCTCCTGGCGCTGATGCTCCTGACGCAAGCTGGACTCGAGCTGCGCACGGTGTTCGCCTTGGCCGTCGTGCCCGGGGCCTTGTCGCTCCTGGTCCTCCTGTGGAAGGTGCGCGAGTCGCCGCGCGAACGGCCCCCCGGGCCGCGGCCTGCGCTCTTCGCCAAGCCGGCGCCCGGCGAGTGGCGCCTGCTGCTGCCGGTGGCGCTCTACACGCTGGCGGCGGCGAGCGACCTGTTCGTCGTGCTGCGCGTGCAGGAGCTGCT
>JBEBCR010000019.1:0-8963 GCA_041157565.1 Planctomycetota bacterium
CGAGGTGCTCCTCGGCGTCGAGTTCCGCGTCTCGGCGCAGTCCTTCTTCCAGACCAACAGCGCGCAGGCCGCGCGGTTGTTCGAACTGGTGCTGGCGGAGGCGACGCCGCGCGGCGACGAGGCGTGCTGGGACCTGTACTGCGGCACCGGCACGATCGCGCTGCTCTTGGCGCGCCGGGCGCGCGCGGTGGTGGGATTCGAAATCGTGGCCGCGGCCGTCGCGGACGCGCGCGAGAACGCCGCGCGCAACGGACTCTCGAACGCGCGCTTCGTCGAGGGCGACGCGCTGTCGACCACGCGCCTCGAACTCGAGCGCCCGGACGTGGTCGTGGTCGACCCGCCGCGGGCGGGCCTGCACAAGGATCTCGTCGCGCCCCTGGCGGCTTGCGGGGCGCGCCGCATCGTCTACGTCGCCTGCAAGCACGGCTCGGCGGCGCGCGACGCGGCGCTCCTCGCTCCGCTGGGCTGGCGCGTGGCGCGCGTCCAGCCCGTCGACCTCTTCCCGCACACGCCGCACGTCGAGTGCGTCGTGACCTTCGAGCGGGCGGGAGGGGCGCCTTGAGCCTCCCTTGGCACGCCGGCCGCAGCCTCTGCCACGACTGCGCCCACGTGAAGCGCGTCGAATCGGCCAAGGGCTCGGTGTTCTGGATGTGCGGCCGGCACGCCACCGACCCGCGCCATCCCAAGTACCCGCCCCAGCCCGTGCGCGCCTGCTCCGGACACTCTCCCGCTCCCGTCGCTCGCGGCTTGGATGAGCCCGACGGGAAGGGTAGGGTCGGACGCGAATGAACCAGATGCGCGTGGCGACCGGCGGACTGCTCGCGGCGGCGCCGGACATGCTCGACGAGAACTTCATGCACACGGTCGTCCTGATGACGACCCACGGCGACGAGGGCGCGCACGGACTCGTCATGAACCGGCCGACGCCGCTGACGATCGACAAGCTGATGCCCTCGCACCCGATCTTGTCGCGCCTGTCGTTCCCGGTGCACGCCGGCGGGCCGGTGGGGCTCGACACCTTGCAGCTCGTGCACCGCGCGCCGCATCGCGTGCCCGGCTCGGTCGAGCTCGCGGCCGGCGTGTGGCTGGGCGGCGACCTCGACGCCGTGGCGCGCTGGATGGAGGAGTGCCCCGAGGAGGCGGCGCGCGACCTGCGCGTGGTGCTGGGCCACTCGGGTTGGAGCGCGGGCCAGCTCGAGGGCGAGCTGGCGCAGGGCGCGTGGCTGCCGGCGAAGCCCGATCCCGAAGCGCTCTTCGGCGGCGAGCCCATCGTCATCTGGCGCCGCGTGCTGCGTTCGCTGGGCGACCACGCCTCGGGCCTGTCCGACCTGCCGCCCGACGTGAGCTGGAACTGAGCTAGCTCGGCCGCGCGCGCCTCGTCGGCTTGCGCGGCGCCGGCGACTTCGTCCGCGCGCCCGCGGCCTTGGCCGGCTTGGCGGCCGCCTGCTTGCGCGCCGCCTCGCGCAGCACCGACTTGGGCGCCGCGAAGGAGCAGATCTCGCAGCGCAGCGGGTCGTGGCCCAAGGCCGGGCAGTGCTCGCGCCCGTAGAGGATGATCTGGACGTGCAACGTGCGCCAGCAGTCCTTGGGGAACAGGCGCTTGAGGTCGGCTTCCGTCCGCTCGACGTTCGAGCCGTCGGAGAGCCCCCAGCGTTCCGCCAGGCGATGGATGTGCGTGTCGACCGGGAAGGCGGGTTCGCCGAAGGCCTGCGAGACGACGACGCTCGCCGTCTTGTGGCCGACTCCGGCGAGCTGCTCGAGCTCGTCGAGGCCGCGCGGCACTTCGCCGCCGTGCCGCTCGACCAGCGCCTCGGCCATCTTCTTGAGGTTCTTCGCCTTGGTGGGGGCGAGGCCCACGGTGCGGATGAACGACAGGATCTCGTCGACGTCCATGCGCGCCAGCGCCTTGGCGTCGGGCGCGCGCTGGAACAGGGCGGGCGTGACCATGTTCACGCGCTTGTCGGTGGTCTGCGCGGACAACGCCACCGCCACCAGCAGCTCGTACGCGTCGCGGTGGTCCAGCGGGGACGGCGGATCGGGGTAGAGGCGCTCCAGCGTGGCGCGGATCCGGGCGCAGAGTTCCTTCTTGTCCATCCGCGCGGCATTCTACGCGCACGGACCAGCGCATGGACCACGACCTGCAGGCACGGATCGCCGACTTCCTCGCCGGGACGCGCTACGCCGTCGTCGGCGCCTCCACCGACCGCGAGAAGTACGGCAACAAGGTGCTGCGCGCCTACCTGCAGAAGGGGCTCGAGTGCGTGCCCGTGCACCCGCGCGAGGAGCGCATCGAAGGCGTCGCGTGCGCCAAGGGCATCGCCGAGCTGTCCTTCGTCCCGCATGGCTTGTCGATCGTGACTCCGCCGGCGGTCACCGAGAAGGTCGTGGACGCCGCGCTCGAGCACGGCATCCGCCGCTTCTGGATCCAGCCCGGCGCCGAGCACGAGGGCGCGATCGCCAAGGCGCGCGCCGCCGGGGCCAGCGTGCTGGCCCACGGGCCCTGCCTGCTCGTGTCGATCGGCTACCGCGAGCGCGGCTGAAGCGCCGCGGCGCTCAGCGCTCGTCCGGACGGCGGTAGTCCTTGAGCTGCAGGCAGTTCTTCAGCGCCGGCTCCAGCTCGGGCCACTGGAAGCGGTAGCCGGAGGCGAGCGCGGCCTTGGGCGCGACGCGCTCGGAGGCCAGCAGCTGCGCGGCGAACTCGCCCACGGCGAGCTTCAGCGCGAAGGGCGGCACCGGCAGGATCGCCGGGCGCGAAAGCACCTTGCCCAGCGCGCGCGCGAACTCCTTGTTGCGCACGATGCCGGGCGACACGGCGTTGACCGCGCCGCGCACCTTGTCGTCGTCGATGGCGTGCAGCACGAGCCCGGCGCAGTCGTTGACGTGGACCCACGGCAGCCACATGGCGCCGGAGCCGAACGGCCCGCCGAGGCCGAGCTTGAAGATGGGGGCCATCTTCTCCAGCGCGCCGCCGAAGCGGCCGAGCACGATGCCGATGCGCAGGTTGACGACGCGCACGCCGAGGCGCTCCGCCTCGAGCGCCTCGCGCTCCCAGGCGACGCACAAGTCGGGCAGGAACCCGCTGGCGGGCGCCGAATGCTCGTCGAGCAGCTCCTCGCCGCGGTCGCCGTAGTAGCCGACCGCCGAGGCGTTGACGAGCACGCGCGGACGCTTGGAGCACTTGCCGATCGCCTGCACCAGGTCGCGCGTGCGGTCGACGCGCGACTCGACCAGTTCGCGCTTGTAGGCCTCGTTCCAGCGCCGCGCGCTGACCGAGGCGCCGGCGAGGTTGACCACGGCCTCGTGCTTGGACAAGTCGGGCAGCCAGCCGGCGAAGCTGACGCCCACGCGCGCGGTGCGGCCTTCCTCGGGCCGGCGCGTGACGATCGTCGCGCGATCGTTGCGCGCGCAGAGCAGGTTGACCAGGATGCCGCCGACGAAGCCGGTGCCGCCTGTGACGAGCACGTTCATGGGAGGGTTGCCGGTTGCGATCGTTGCCTGTGGAGCGTGGTCGAGGACCTTCAGGGCTCGACGACCACCAGCGCCGCGCCCGCCTTGACCTCGGCGCCGTCGGCGCAGGCGTAGCGCACGAAGCGCGCGCCGGGAGGGAGCGTCCCGCCGGACTTGTAGCCGACGTGGCTGAAGGTCTTCATGACTTCGAGGAGGCCGAGGGCCTGGCCTTCGGACAACCGCTCTCCTTCGACGAGGAAGGCCGGCTCGCCCGGCGCGGGGCGGTGCCAGAAGCGGCCGGAGGAGGGGGCCTTCACGACCAGGAGATCGTTCGCTCCGGATCCGGCCTTGGATGCAGCCTGCGCCGCCTGCCCGGTGGACGCGGGCTCGAGCTCCAGGAGCAGGTCGCCATGGCCCACCGGGTGGCGCAGGCGCGCGGGCGGCTCTCCGACCACGACGCCCGCGGCGCCGGCGGGCACGACCAGCTCGTGCGCGACGCCGAGGCGCAGCACGACGCCGACCCGCGCACCCGGCACGAGCACCGCGCCGGGCGCGGGCGCGCCGGTCCAGAGGCCCGTCTCCGGCGACGACAGCCGCACCCGGCCGTCGGCCAGCTCCACGAGGCACTCGAGCTTCCGCGTCGCGTCCATCAGCGCGGCTCCACCAAGGCGTCGAGGTCGTGCAGCGACCAGATGCGCGGGTTCTTCACCGTGCGGTGGCCGGTCGCCTGGTAGGCCATCTCGACCAGGGCGACCAGCCATGGACGCAGCTCGCGCAGGCGCACGATCTCGTCGACGTCCATCTGCGACGCCGCCTTGTACGGATCCATGTCGCCCTCGATGCGAGCCTCGGTGTCCTTCATCGCCTGCTCGAGCTTGGCGCGCTCCTCCGGATCCGTCGCCGCGATCTCGAAGTCGGCGTCGAGCTTCGTGCGGTAGGTGGCGATGGCCAGCGTGCGGCCCTCCATCACCGACAGGCGCGTCAGCGGCGTCGCCAACTGCACGACCGGGTCGTAGGGCAGCCCGCACATCGCGTAGTAGCCGGCGCCCGAGGCCTTGCGCAGCAGCACGCTGTACATCGGCACCTTGTTGGTGCTGTTGGCGTAGATCAGGCTCGAGCCGTAGCCGAGCAGCCCGAGGCGCTCGGCCTCGACGCCGATGTCGAAGCCCGCGATGTCCTGCAACCACACGATCGGGATGCCATCCGCCTCGCAGGCGCGGCTGAAGGCCGCCGTCTTGGCGATGCCTTCCTTGTAGAGGATGCCGGCCGGACGCGCGCCGTCGCGCAGCTCGGCGTCCTCGACGACGCCCTGGCGGTTGGCGACGAAGCCGGTCCACAGGCCGCCGACGCGCGCGACGCCGCACGCGATCTCGCGGCCGCGCTCCGGCAGGAACTCCTTGAAGAGCGAGCGGTCGACGAGGCGCGCCAGCACCTCCGCGACCGGCCACGTGTGGCGGTGGTCGGAGGGGAAGAGCCCTTCGAGCTCGTCGGCGGCGAAGTGCGGCTCGGCCGCGTCCACGCCGTGGCGGTAGTAGTCGGCGGCGCTGCCGGGCAGGCGCGCGACGTCGGCGCGGATCAGCGCCAGCGCCGTCTCGTCGTCGGGCGCGCGCACGTCGGCGCAGCCCGAGGCGTGCACGTGCACCTCGGGACCGCCGATGTCGAGGCTCGAGAGCTGCTGCGACTTGGCGCCCTTGATCAGCGCCGCGCCGGCGATGACCATGTACGCGCCCTCGGTCATGTAGACGCGGTCGCTGATGATCGGCATGTAGCCGCCGCCGGCGATGCAGTCGCCGAACACGCCGGCGATCTGCGGCACGCCTTCGGCCGAGAGCAGCGCGTTCATCTTGAAGATGTGGCCCGCGCCCTTGGCGCCGGGGAACGACTGCGACTGCTCCGGCAAGTACAGCCCCGAGCAGTCGACGAGGTAGACCACGGGCAGGCGCAGGCGGCGCGCCATCTCCTGCGCGCGCTCGATCTTCTCCGGCGTGCGCGGCCACCACGAGCCGGAGGCGACCGTGTTGTCGTTGGCGATCACCACGCACCAGCGCGCGTGGATCTTCGCGAACACCGTCACCACGCCGGCGGCGGGGGACTCGAGCTTGCCGAAGGCGCGGCCGAAGTTGACGAAGGTGCCGACCTCGAACGCGTCCGTGCCCGGATCGCGCAGGCGCTCGACGCGCTCGCGCGCCGTCAGCTTGCCCTTCTGGTGCACGCGCTCGGCGTAGGTCGCGCCCCAGCCGGCCTGCACCTTGGCGCGCCGCTCCAGGAGCAGGCGCTCGCGCTCGGCGAGCGCGGCGGAGTTGCGCGCCCACGCGGCCGCGTCGAGCGCCTCCGCGCGCGGCGCGCCGACGGGTACGAGCTTCACGTGCGCCATGGCCTCACTCCTTCCAGCCCGGGATGGACCCGGTGTCGTAGTCGCCCGAGCGGAACTCGCGCGAGGCCAGCACGGCCAGATGCACCGGGATGGTGGTCCGCACGCCGACGACCTTGGCGCGCGAGAGGCAGGCGACCAGCGTCTCGATCGCCTCGGCGCGCGTCGCGCCGCGCGCGACCACCTTGGCCAAGAGCGAGTCGTAGTACGGCGGGATCTCGTCGCCGGCGGCGACGTGCGTGTCGACGCGCACGCGCCCGGGACCGGCGTCGAGCGGGATGTCGAAGGCCTCGAGCGTCCCCGGCGAGGGCGCGAAGCCGCGCGCGGGGTCCTCGGCGTTGACGCGCACCTCGATGGCGTGTCCAGTCGGCTTGACATCCTCCTGCGCCAGCCGCAGCGGCTGGTTGGCCGCCACCTCGAGCTGCAGGCGCACGAGGTCGAGCCCGGTGCGCTCCTCCGTCACCGGATGCTCGACCTGCAGGCGCGTGTTCATCTCCATGAACCAGATCGAGCCGTCCATGCCGCGCAGGAACTCGACCGTGCCGGCGCCCGCGTAGCCGATCGAGGCCGCGAGCTTCGCCGCCAGCGCGCCGATCCGCGCGCGCGTCGCGTCGTCGAGGCAGGGAGCGCACGACTCCTCGACCAGCTTCTGGTGCTTGCGCTGCACCGAGCACTCGCGCTCGAAGAGGTGGATCGCCCTGCCGTGGCGGTCGCCGAGCACCTGCACCTCGACGTGCCGTCCGCGCTCGACGTACTTCTCGAGGTAGCAGGCGCCGTCGCCGAAGGCGGCCAGGGCCTCCGACGAGGCGGCGTGCCACGCGGCCGCGAAGTCGGCCTCGCGGCGCACGAGGCGCATCCCGCGCCCGCCGCCGCCGGCGTCGGCCTTGACCATCACGGGGAAGCCGATCTCGCGCGCGATCGAGAGCGCCGCCGCCTCGTCGCGGATCGGACCGTCCGAACCGGGGATCGTCGGCAGGCCCGCGGCCTTGGCCGCGCGCTTGGCCGGGGTCTTCAAGCCCATGAGGTCCATGGCGCGCGGCGCCGGACCGACGAAGGTCACGCCGTGCGCCTCGACCAGCGCGGCGAAGCGCGCGTTCTCGGCGAGGAACCCCCAGCCCGGGTGCAGCGCCGTGCAGCCCGCCTGCACCGCCGCCTGCACGAGGCGTTCCTGCTGCAGGTACGACTCGCGCGGCGGACCGGAGCCCACGCCGACCAACTCGTCGAGTTCGCGGGTCCACGACGCGCCGCGGTCGGCGCTGGAGACCGCGCCCACCACGCGGATGCCCATGGCGCGCGCCGTGCGCGCGACCCGCACGGCGACCTCGCCACGGTTGGCGATGAAGAGCTTCTTGAACATCGGCGCGCAGAGGGTAGCGCGCCGGGGGGCGGGGGCTCCATCCTCCCGCCTCGTCCGCGCTAGGCTTTGCCCCGTGCCGTCCGTCCTGCTGCCGCTGCTCCTCGCCTGCGTCGCCGCCCCAAGGGCCGCCGAGTCCGCCGCGGCCGAAGGCGAGTTCGCGGCCGTGCTGGCGCGCTTGTCCGCGCCGGAGCTCGCCGTCCGCGAGGAGGCGAGCCGCCGCCTCGCGGGGTTGGCGCACGAGGGACGCGTCGGCCAGCTCGCGGCCTTCCTGCGCGGCGCCGACGAGGAGGCGCGGGCGCGCGCCGCGGCCGCGCTCGCCAGCCGCGGCGCGCTGCTGCCGGTCGTGGCCGCGCTGGCGACCGACTCCGACGCGCGCGTCGCCCGTCCCGGGCGCGAAGCGCTCGAGCTCGCCACCCTGGCCGAGGCCAGCTCGGTGGCGCGGCCGTCCTTGTCCGGCGAACTCGAGTGGTTGACCCGCGCCTGCTCCGGCGTCGTGCGCGTCGAGGGCGCGCTGCTCGCCGCGCCGGCCGAGGACCTGCTGCCGATCCTCGTCTCCGCGGGCGGGCATCCGGTGGGGGTCGCCTTCGATCCCGACCGCGCGCCAGAGCAGGCGCGCGCGCTGCCCGGCGGCGAGGGCGACCTGTGGAGGTGGCTCTCGGCGCTGGCCCAGGTGCGCGGGCTGCACCATCGCTTGCGTCGGCTGGCCGACGGTCGCGCGCTCCTCGTGCTTGGCGGCGCGCCCAACGCCGTCGACGAGCTGGACCACGCTCCGCTCGCGCAGCATGCCGACTTCCTCGCGCGCGGCGTGCGCGCCTCGCTCGACGCGCAGGCAGCGCGTCGTCGCGCCGGATGCTCGGCGCTCCTCGCCAGCGGCTGGGGCGCGGCGCAAGCCTGGATCGAGGAGCGCGCGTCCGAGGGCGACGAGGCGGCCGTGGCCGCCGTGGCGCGCGCGGCGTCGATGCGCGGCGCGAGTCCGTCCTTGCGCGCGCCGGCCGCCCAAGGCGCCTTGCGACGCCTGCTCGAGTCGGCCGTGGTCGAAGGCGACCTGGTCCGCGGCGCTTCGTGGGCCGCCGCGTTGGGCGCGTCCACTTCCGAGGAGGCTTGGCCCATGCCGGCCGAGTCGCGCGTGGCGCGGCTCTTGCAGCTGGTCGAGGCCCTGCACGCTCCGGTCGCGCCGTCGGCGGACGCCGCCCTGCCTCCGCTCCTGTCGGCGCTGGTCCAGCCCGAGGCCGACGCCGTCGAGGTGCTGTGGTGCTGGCGGGTCGCCGCGCGCCACGGCCTGGCCCTGCCCGCCTCCAGCGCCGACCTGCATGGGGCGCGCCTCGCCGGGGCCCTGGTGGCCGCGGGCGAGGCCGCGCGCTTGCCGGAGCTCGCCGGCCCGACAGGCAGGCTGCTGCCCGTCGTAGCCGAGCCGGCAGGAGCTCCGCCCGAGCTCCTGCTGGCCGCCTGGTGCGCGGCGGGCGACGCCGCGGCCGCGCGCTCCTTCCTCGAACGCCTGCGCGCGCGTTCGCCGCTGGCCGCGGCCAAGGCTTGGCGCGCGGCGGGCCCGTGGCTCGGTCCAAGGGGAGCCGCGTGCGCCGCGGCGGTGGTGGAGGATGGCGCGTGGATCGCCGACGAAGGCGCGCGCGAAGAGTTCCTGGTCCTCGTAGGCCTGCGCGCCTTGCCGTCGGAGCGCCTGTCGCGGCTCGACGAGGCGCAGCTCGACCATCTGGCCGGCGCCAAGGCGGGCGGCCCGGCGCGGGTCGCGTGGTTGGAGCGCCTCGATCCCGCGCGCAGGGCGCGTCGTTC
>JBEBCR010000020.1:0-6074 GCA_041157565.1 Planctomycetota bacterium
TTCCGCCTCGAGGTCGAGGGCTTCCTCGAGCGCTACAACGCGCGCTGGCAGCAGCTCGCCACGACCGCCGCCGAGGCGCAGTGGGCCTCGAAGACGCGCATCGTCGAGGGCGACGACGCGAACCTGCGGCGCACGCGCGAGGCGGAGGAGGTCTTGGCGGCGTACGCCGGCGGCGTCGACACGATCGCCTTGGCGCGCGCCTACAAGAAGCGGGCCCGCGAGCTGCCGCCGATCATCGTCAAGCAGTTGGAGGCCGTGCTGCACAACGCCGGCGCCAGTCCGCAGACCGTGCCCGAGCTCGTCAAGCGGCGCATCGAGGTCGAGGCGCGCCTGCAGGAGTCGCTCGACGGATTCCGCTTCCGGCTCGACGGCGCGGAGACGACGCCCAACGCGCTCGACCTGCTGCTGCGCGAAGAGCGCGACCTCGAGCGTCGCCGGGCGGCGTGGGAATCGTCCAAGGCCGTGGGGGCGGCCCTCAAGCCGGACCTCGTGCTCGCCCGCGGCCTGCGCAACGACGTCGTGCGCGCGCTGGGCCACAAGGACTTCTTCGCCTACATGGCGGCCGAGTACGGCATGACCACCGACCAGTTGGCGGCCAAGGTCGACCAGCTGCGCCGCGAGCTGCGGCCCTTGTACGTCGAGCTGCACACCTTCGCGCGCCACGAACTGGCCGCGCGCCATGGACAACCGGTGCCCGACCTCATTCCCGCGCACTGGCTCCCCAATCGCTGGAGCCAGGACTGGTCCGGACTCGTCGAGGTGCCGGGCTTCGACCTCGACGCGACGCTGCGCGAGAAGGAGCCGCGCTGGATCGTAGAGCAGGCGGAGCGCTTCTACATCTCGCTGGGCTTCGAACCGCTGCCGCAGGGCTTCTGGGAGCGCTCGTCGCTGTGGGAGCTGCCGCCGGACTCGCCCTTCAAGAAGAACACGCACGCCTCCGCCTGGCACGTCGACTACGAACGCGACGTGCGCTGCCTGATGAGCGTGCGCCCCGGCGCCGAGTGGTACGAGACCGCGCACCACGAGCTGGGCCACATCTACTACTACCTCGCCTATGCGCGCCCCGAGGTGCCGCCGGTGCTGCGCAACGGCGCCAACCGCGCCTTCCACGAGGCCGTCGGCTCCCTGATGGGCCTCGCCGCCATGCAGCCGCGCTTCGCCGAGGCGGTGGGCCTGCCGGCCTCGGGCGCGCGCCCGGATCCAGTGCAGCTGCTGCTCAAGGAGGCGCTCAACTACGTGGTCTTCATCCCGTGGTCGGCGGGGACCATGTTCGAGTTCGAGCGCGAACTGTACGCCAAGGAGCTGCCCGCGGAGCGCTGGAACAAGCGCTGGTGGGAGCTCGTCGCCCTGCACCAGGGCGTGGCGCCGCCCGCGCCGCGCGGCGAGGAGCACTGCGACGCCGCCACCAAGACGCACATCGTCGACGATCCGGCGGCCTACTACGACTACGCGCTGAGCTTCGTGCTGCTGTTCCAGCTGCACGACCACATCGCGCGCAACATCCTCAGGGAGGATCCGCGCGACACGAACTACTTCGGGCGGCGCGACGCCGGCGAGTTCCTGCAGGGCATCCTCTCGCGCGGCGCGACCGAGGATTGGCGCGCGCTGCTGCGCAAGTCGACCGGCAGCGACCTCAGCGCCAAGCCGATGCTCGAGTACTTCGAGCCCCTGATGGCCTGGCTGGTGCGCCAGAACGCCGGCCGCAAGGCCACGTTGGCGGCCTACTGATGCGGCGTCCCGCGCCTCAGCGCTGCGCGCCCGACTGGCCGCGCAGCGCCAACAGCTCCGGATCGAGCGGCGCCAGCCGCAGGCCCGCCTCCACGTGGCCGCGGGCCGCCTCGGTCCGCCCGAGCGCCAACGCCGCGCGCGCGGCCAGCGCGTGGGTGCGAGGATCGGCGCCGTGCAGCCGCAAGGCCTCCTCGAAGAGCTGGAGGCCTTCCTCGAGGCGACCGACGGAGCACAGCATGCCGGCGAGGTTCTCGCGCGCCTCGGCGAAGTCGGGATCGGCGCGCAGGCTTTCCTCGAAGCCCGACAGCGCCTGCTCGGAGTCGCCGGATCGCGCCGCCTCGAGCGCCGAGAGGAACATCAGGCGCGAACGAGCCTTGCCGTATCCGGGGTCGTGGCGCAGCGCGTCCTCGAAGCGCGCGCGCGCGCCATCCCAATCCGAGCGCGCTCCCGCCTCGACGCCGGCGCGGAAGCTCCCGCGCGAATTCGCCAGCGACCACTGCTCGTGCGCCGCGAGTCCCGTGCCCGCGGCGAGCAGCGCGCAGGCGCCGCCGTAGAGGAGTCCGGCGCGCGTCCAGCCTCCCGCGCGGCGCAGCACCACCGCCTGCAGCGCGTACTCGCCGCTCTGCGCCGCGCGCACGAGCGCGAGCAGGAGCCACGCGACGATCGACGACCAGCCGAGCGACAACAGGAAGGGGAACCAGTCGTGCAGTCCGCGGAAGGCGTACATCGCGGCCAGGAAGAACGACGCCAGCAAGGCCTCGTCCAGCAGGCTGCAGTCGCGGCGCTTCTTCGCGCGCGAACGGAACACGAGCGCCACCAGCCACGCGCACGCGCCGATCAGCGCCACGACGCCCCAGTGCGCGCGGTTGGCGTAGGCCGAGAGGCCGCCGTCGTAGTAGTGGAACAGGGCCATGGCCCCGAGCGCGAAGGCGAGGCGCAGGGCGTGGCGCGGCAGGTCCAACTCGCGCGCCGCCTCGCGCGCGCCCCGCGTCGCCGCCGACGCCTTGGCGAACAGCGCCGGCAACCCCAAGCCCACGCGCAGCGATCCGTTGGGGCAGCTCGACACGCAGTCCATGCACTTCATGCAGCCCGGATCGAGCACCGCGCCGTGCTCGCGCACCTCGGCGTGCACCTTCACGTTGCTGGTGCAGACCGCCGTGCAATGGCCGCAGCCGTTGCAGCTCGAATCCACGCGGATGCGCCAGGGCGCCAACTGGTCGACGACGCCGAAGATGCCTCCGTAGGGGCAGCCGCTGGAGCAGAAGCCCTTCGATCCGAGCACGACGACCGCCAGCCCGCCGCACACGACGAAGGTCAGGAGCGCCACCGGCCAGTCCGGGAACGTGCGCCAGAAGTCGGTGGTGGCGAGGTGCGTCTCGCGCGGCGCCAGCCCTCCTTCCTGGAGCAGGCGCACGGCGGCGGGGGCGAGGAACATGTAGACGCAGGCGAGCCAAGGCACGAGCGCCAGCGGTCCGAGGTCGAGCTCGCGCGGCTTCCAGCCCGCCTTCAGGAGCAGCCAGCGCGCCCCGTCCTGCAGCGCCACCACGTGGCAGGCCCAGCCGCAGAACCAGCGGCCGAACACCAAGGTGGAGAGGATCGCCAGCGCGAAGAAGATGGCGCCCGCGTTGAGGATGCCGTCGCGCGCGAACTCCATCGACTCGCTGGGCTCGAGCGGCGACACGGTCGAGCCGGTCGACAACCAGTGCGCGACGTGCAGCGCGATGAGCGCGTGCACGACGATGAGCACGAAGGCCCGCCAGCGCCCGGCCCGCGAGGCCCGCACTGGCAGGCCTGGACGGGGCAGCACGGGGTCCTTGGCGGCTAGTCGCACGAACCTGATCCTAGCCATGCGGGCGCGCCCTCCGCCACGCGACCGGCGAACCGGGCGTGGCGGAGGGCGCTTGGTCCAGCCTTCGGCGTCCGGCTGGCGACCGGACGCGACGGCCCGCGAAGGTCAGGGCGTGAAGGTCACGTCCACCGCGTTGGTCAGGTTCGACGTGCTCGGCGTGCAGAAGTTGACCGAGTTGCGGTACCAGACCTGGAAGCGGCGCGTGCCGCCCGGGTCGAAGCAACCCACCCCGTTCCAGGTGCAGGCGAGGGAGCCCATGCCCGGTCCGACGACCATGTTGCCCGAGGCGTCGGCGTTGGGCATGCCCACCTGGGTCGTGTTGGTCATGCAGCGCAGTCCGTCGCCGAAGGCCACCGGGTTGCCGCGCGAACCGACGAACAGCATGGTCATGGCGCCGGGCGGCATGCGGCTGGCGCTGAGCACCAGGTCGTCCGTCGCCACGCTGGTCGAGCCGCTCGGGTCGAGGCTGGCGCCGACGCCCAGCGAGTTGGCGCAACCCGCCGTCGGATCGTCGTTGCCGCACGGGCTGAGTCCGGCCGAGCAGAAGCAGCTCTTCGAGTACTCGTCCTCGCACTCGTCGGGGATCTGGTTGTTGTTCGTGTCGAGCGACGCGCCGCGCGCGATGTCGATCGCGTCCTCGATGCCGTTGTAGTTGCAGTCGTAGTACGACTGCGGCGTGATGGCGATGGCGTCGAGGTCGTCGGCGAAGCCGGTGCTGCGCGCCGTGCTCAGGTCGAGGGTCTCGGCCGACAGGTAGATGGCCGGTTCCGTGCCGCCGTTGACCGGCGCCATCAGGATGTCGCCCGGTTCGATGGGCATGCCGAACTTCGAGTCGGGCCGGCCCACGACGCTCGAGCCGCGCCGCACCGAGAAGAGCAGCATGTCGCCCACGAGGTTGCCGTCGGCGTCGACCCAGTCGTTGGGGCTCTGGCTCGGGGTGTAGATCCCGTCGCCGTTGTCCCAGAGGATCAGGGCGTCCAAGTCGTCCGTGGCGAAGCCGGCGCGGTCGAGGCCCAGTTGGGCCGGCGTCGCGTAGACGACGAGCGACGATCCCTGGCGGCGCAGCACCGCGGCCGGCGAGACTCCCAGCGTGTTGGCCGTGTTGCTGCCGGCGTGGCCGCTGTGCGGATCGACGATGGCGCCGTCGACCGAGAAGAAGAGCTTCTCGCTCGGATCCATGGGCTGGAGGTTCAGCGCGTCGAGGTCGTCGCCCGTGTCGACGGCACCGGGGATGTTCGGTTCGCGCAGGCCGAGGCCGCGCGCCGTGCCGCCACCAGCGCCAGGGATGCCGTCGCCGTCGAAGACCAGCACCGAGCTGGGCGGCGTGCCACCCGGACCGATCGGGCCGACGAGCACGGCGATCGGGGTGTAGATGTCGCTGCCGGCTTCGCGAGCCTGGGCTTCGCCGCGCAGGCGGCGGTTCAGCATCTGGCCTTGGCCGGGCGCGCCTTGCGAGTGCTTGTCCACGGAGTAGTACAGGCGCGAGCCCGCGCCGGCGGGGCCGGCGACGCGCATCGGGATTTCGTTGCCGGTCGACAGGGCGTCGATTTCGACGCCCGGACCGCTGCCCGGGCCGTGACCAGTGCTCCCGGGGGCGTTGGGCAAGCCGAGCGCGGCGCCGTTCCTGTGCACGCCCATGCGCGGCATGGGGCCGAAGCCGTTGCCGGCGGGAGTGAGCACGTCGCCTTCCGAAATCGGAGCCTGGCCGAAGCCGTCAATTTGGCCGACCGAATGGTTGCGCCAATCGATGGAGCCAAGCAGTTGGACTTGTCCTTGTCCTTGTCCTTGTCCTTGGGCGATCGGCGTCGCCAGCGCGCACAACGCGAACAGCAGGCTGGTCGTCTTGGTGGTGGAGGTCATGATGTGGAATCCAGCAGTAGGAGGGGCAGCAACCGAGGCGTCGTCGTGCGGGAGTCGCGACCGAGGCCGGAGAGCCTCGTGGGTCGCAGTCAGGCCGTGGCGCGGGGTTCCAAGGATCTAGCTGTCGATTGCCTCGCAGGGGCTACTTGGCGCCTGCCCTCTCGAATGGAACCCAAATCAGGAAAAATAGGCGCAGTCTGTGGCAAATAATCGAATGTCTACGGTCATGTTGGCCGAGGTCCTACGCACTTGGCCGTAGGCGCAGGGTCCAGTCCCTAGCGTCGACGGGTAAGGAGGGGGGTGAACTCCAGCGGAGCGGCCAGTTCGCCCTCGCGTTGCAACTCCCACTCGTCGAACTCGCGCGGCAAGCGCAGGCGCGCAGCCGGCGATGGATCGCAGGCGAGCACGCGCAGCAGGCCGTCGACATGGCCAACCAGCAATCTGGAGCCATCGTTGGACAATGCGCAGGCGCTCGCCGCCGCGCCGTCGAGCTTGCGTTCCAGCCATGGACTGCCGTCGCGCATGTCGCTCAGGATGAGCGAGTTGTCCGTGGCGATGGCGCACAGCATCCGTCCCAGTGGATCGATGTCGGCCGCCACGATCGGCTGGTTCGGTTGCACGCGAGGCCAGATGGGCT
>JBEBCR010000021.1:0-6815 GCA_041157565.1 Planctomycetota bacterium
GGGGGCGCACGCTATGCTGTTTGGCCCTCGCGAGGGCGCGATCCGTCCCGGACGCCCCGAACCTGCGCGCAGCGGAACACGACATGTCGATCCACTCCAGCCTCAAGATCAAGGGCATCGCCGCGGGCAACCGCTCGGTGTTCACGCGCGTCGAGCGCATCGCCATCCTGAAGAAGGCGGGCAAGTTCGACGAAGCCGGCAGCTCGCCCTGCGGCCTCCCGAAGGTGCGCACGGCCTTCAAGACCATCGGCGCCAAGAAGAAGGACGCCGCTCCGGCCGCCGCCGACGCCAAGGCCGGCGACAAGAAGGCCGCCGCCCCGGCCGCGGCTGGCGCCAAGGCCGCCGCTCCGGCGAAGAAGTGATCGTCGCCTCGTCCGCGACCAGGCCTCGGCGCGATTCCGCGCGCCGTGCGTCGACGCGGACGAAGCACCGCGATCCCGCCCGCGCGGCCTGACCGCGCCACGCGCATGCGTCCGACGCGCCAGAGCGCCCTCGCACCCGTCATGGAGGTCTTCGCCTCCGTGCAAGGCGAGGGCGCCTTCGTCGGCGAGCCGCAGGTCTTCGTGCGACTGCGTGGCTGTCCGCTGCGCTGCCGCTGGTGCGACACGCCCGCGTCGTGGAGCGTGGACGCGGCGCGCGCGGCGCGCATCGACGCCAAGGATGGCGCGCGGCGCGAGCCGAGCGTGGCGAGCGCGTTCCAGGCGGCCATCTGGGTCTCGCAGTGCGAACCCGGCGCGCCGCGCACGGTGAGCCTGACGGGCGGCGAGCCGCTCATGTGGCCCGAGTTCGCGTTGGCGCTGAAGCGCATGGTCGCTCCGCGACGCCTGCACCTCGAGACCGCCGGCGCGCATCCGCGCGCGCTCGAACGCGTGCTCGCCGCCGTGGACCACGTCAGCCTCGACCTCAAGCCGCACTTCGACATGCTGGCTCCGGTGCCGCTCGAGCGCAACGCGTCCGAGGACGAGCTCGAGCCCTCCGACGAGCCCAGTCCGGCGACGCCCGAGGAGTGGAGCGCGGCTCGTCGCGCCTGCCTCGCCCTCGTGGCCGGGCGCGACGCCTGCGGCAAGGTCGTCGTGTGCGGCGATCGCGCGGCGGGCGACTACGCGCAGCTGTTCGACGAGGTCGAGGAGTGCGCCCCCGGCCTGCCAGTCTACTTGACGCCCGCCACGGCGATCGGCGGCGCGCCGGAGCCTGCGCACGCGCTCGTCGACGAGGTGGCGGAGATGGCGCGCGACCGCGACCTCCCGGTGCGCATCGTGCCGCAGCTGCACCGCTTGGTGCGCAGGCCCTGAGCCGCGCCGCGCGGGATTCGTGGCCTAGTCCTCGATCGGCTCGAGGTGGTCGAGCTTGGTGAGCATGCGTTCGACGTACAGCTCCACGACGAGTTCGGGACGCTCCGCCAGGACGGCCTCGCGATCGAAGCGCGGCCGCCAGATGAAGGTGGCTCGCGGGAAGGACTCGGCCAGCGCCCCTTGCAGGTAGGGGCCGAACGAGTCGTGGAAGACGAGCACGCGCGGACCGGGTTGCCCGGGCTTGCGCGCGCGGACCACGCCGGTGCGCTCGTCGAAGGCGGCGAGCAGCTCGTGCCGCGGTCCGCCCTCGTGCACGAGGAACCACTCGCGCTGAGGCAGCAGGTCCGACAAGTAGAGGTGCGCGCCCCACGTGTCGCCGCGGCCTTGGTTGTAGAGGCGCGCCAGTTCCGCTTCGCCCAGGACGCGAACCTCCGGGAAGTGGACGCGCACGCGTTCCATGATGGCCCCGTAGGCCGCGAACGATCCGCGGCCGTTCCAGTGCGAGCCAAGCCGGGTGTAGAGCTCGTCGCCCGGGCGATCGAGCGCGCGGGCCGCCCAAAGCGCCGGCCGCAGGTCGAGCAGCCCGACATCGCGGCCTCGCGAAGCCGACAGCAGCTGGTCGAGGCGCGTGGGGGCGTCGGGCGCGATCCTGCGCCAATCCCGCGGGAGGTGCTCGGGGTAGATCGACTCCTTGTTGGGCGCCACCGCGTGCAGGTGTCGGATGCCCAGCGATGCGAGCCAGGACCTGCGCTTCTCCAGCGTCCCGATCCAAAGGTCCAGTTCGGCCCTGGTCATCGGCAAGGTGCCGCGCCACGCCTCGCGCGAGCGATCGACGCGCGTGTAGATCCAATCGTCGGCGCCCTTGGCGATGTTCCTCGCCGGCGACAGGCCGAGGCCGAACCACAGCAGGCGGTTGCGCGCGCGCAGCAGCTTGTCGCGCAGGCCGAAGGTGTCCTTGTGGTGCAGCTCCCACGTGGATGGCAGGCGCACGAGGGCCTTGAGGCTCCTCGGCGGCAATTCCGGAGCGGGCGCGGTCTTGCGCAGCTCCGGCGCGGGGGAGCGCGCTTCGTCCTCGCGCAGGAGCTGGTCCACGGCGGGCGCGCACAGCGCGGCGAGGAAGCCCGCCGCCAGCACCGCGTCCCGGATCGTGCTCCAGCGCATGCTTCGCGGCCTAGAAGCGGAAGTAGATGAACGGGTCGTACGCGCCTCCGGCCATCTCCAGCGCGCACAAGAGGAAAACGAGGAGCAGCAGCGCCACGCCGGCGAAGTCCAGGGCGCGCGCCACGCCGAGCCTGCCGCTCGACTCCAAGGCCGCGCGCCACGCGCCGACGGCGCCGAGCCACGGAGTCGCGCCGATGCAGCCGGCGGCCAAGGCGAACCACGTCAGGACGTCGGCGTGCAGGGCCAGCGGATTGGCGGCCGCCGTGGACACGACCAGGTCGCCGTGGCGCACGAGGCCATCGCCCGCTGGCGCGAACGCCATGGCGCGCAGGATGCCGATGGCGTCGCCGAGATCCCCGGCGCGGAAGAACACCCAGCCCACCATCACGGCCAGCATCACGTGCACGTGGCGCAGCGCGCGCGGAGCGCGCCGCAGCAGGTCGCCGAAGCCCACGCGCTCCAGCACCAGGAACGCTCCATGCCACAGGCCCCACGCCACGAAGGTCAGGTTGGCGCCATGCCACAGGCCGCACAGGAGGAACACCAGCAGCAGGTTGAAGTACGTGCGCGCCCTGCCGACGCGGTTTCCGCCCAGCGGGATGTAGAGGTAGTCGCGGAACCAGCTCGAGAGCGAGATGTGCCAGCGCCTCCAGAACTCGGTGATCGACTGGGCCGCGTAGGGATGGCGGAAGTTCTCCAGGAACTCGAAGCCGAACATCCGCCCGAGCCCGATCGCCATGCAGGAGTAGCCCGAGAAGTCGAAGTAGATCTGGACCGTGTAGCAGGCGATGCCGGTCCAGGCGAGCTGCGGCGTCAGCTCCTCGGGCGGCAGGGCGAAGATCGAGTCGCAGCACCGGGCGGCGAAGTTCGCCACCAGCATCTTCTTGCCGAGCCCGATCAGGAACCGGCGCACGCCCGAGGCGAAGCGCTCGAGGCCGATGGTGCGTTCGACGATCTGCTCGGCCACGTCCTTGTAGCGCACGATCGGGCCGGCGATCAGCTGCGGGAAGAGCGCCACGTACAGCGCGATGTCGCGCGGGTCCTTCGCGACGCGCCCGTCGCGCCGCGCCACGTCGACCACGTAGCTCATGGCCTGGAACGTGAAGAACGAGATGCCGATGGGCAGGCGCACGCTGCCGTCCTGGTTCAGCAGCGCGGAGGCGAGGCGTCCACCCTCCGGCAGCAGGCTGCCGACGGACGCCAGCGGCGCGTCGAGCAGTCCCAAGCCCTGCAGCAGCGCCGACAGGCCGTTCCAGGTCCAGTCGGCGTACTTGAAGACGAACAACAGCGCGAGGTTGAGCGCCACCGCGATGCCCACGATCCACCCCGTGCCCCGACCTTGCTCCTGCGCCCGTCCCACCAGCAGGCCGAAGGCCCAGTTGAGGAGGATGGAGCAGGCCATCAGCGCCGAGGCCACGGGTTCGCCCCACCAGTAGAAGAGCAGGCTGGCGACGAGGAGCAGCGCGTTGCGCGCGGCCCGTGGAACGAGGGCGTGCAGCGCCAGGAGCAGCGGCAGGAAGGCGAAGACGAAGATGGGCGAGCTGAACAGCATCGTCTGCGCTAGTGGTGTTCCATGTCCTCCACGAGTCTCGCCGTCGCGGCCCGCCGCGGCGGACGCAGCCTATCACCGCGTCGGCGCGCGTTTCAGCCGGATCCCCGCCGGGCCGGGTCCGCCTCGGGACGCGGCAGGCGCACCAAGGTCGCGAGCCCGAGCAGGCCGAGCGCGTTGACCAGCCAGAAGAAGTGCTCGAAGCCGATCGACTCGACGATGTCGCCGCTCCAGCGTCCCCCGAGCCAGGCCGACAGGCCCATCAGCCCGGTCGACAGCGCGTAGTGGGTCGTGGCCCAGCGCGAGCCGCGCGCGAATTGCAGCAGGTAGACCATGTAGGCCGAGAAACCGAAGCCGTACCCCAGCTGTTCGACGAGCACGACCAGCGCGGCGCCGAAGGCGTCGGGGCGCGCGTGCGCGGCCCACGCGTAGAGCAGGTTCGGCAGGTGCATCGCCAGCGCCATCGGCCACAAGAGGCGCCACAGGCCGAACTTCGACACCAGCCAGCCGCCCAGCACGCCGCCCACGAGCAGCGCAGCCACGCCGAAGGTGCCGTAGATCCAGCCGACCTGCACCTCGTCGAGGCCCAGTCCGCCCTGCTCCGCCTTGCGCATCAGGAACGGCGAGATCATCGGCACGAGCATCGACTCGGCGAGCCGGTAGCACAGGATGAAGAACAGCACGAGCGCGAAGCCCGGGCGGCCGAAGTACTCGGCGAGGATGAGCCGGATCGGCGCGCCGGAGCCGCGCGTCGCGTCGCGTTGCGCGCGATCGTCGACGGGGCGCGGCGCGACGAGCGCCACGGTCGCGACGAGCAGTCCGTAGGCCGCGGCTCCGGCGAGGATCGCCCAGCACCACGCCTCGGGGCGCGGCAGTCCGCGGGCGACGAAGCTCTCGCCCGCTTCCTTCTGCAAGGCGCCCGCCAGCACGACCACGCCGCCCGTGACGAGGATGCGCCCGATCCTGTAGCAGGCGTTGCGCACGCCCACCAACAGCTCCTGCCTGCGCTTGTCGAGCGCGAGCATGTAGTAGCCGTCGCAGGCCACGTCGTAGGTGGCCGAGGCGAACGCCAGCGCGACGCAGGCGCCCACCGTCCACTCGAGCCACAGCTCCTGGCGCGTGGCCAGCGCCAGCGCCACGATGGCGACGAGCGCCGCCACCGCGGCGCCGAGCAGCCAGCGGCGCTTGGTGCCGTACAGGTCGACGAGCGGGCTCCACAGCGGCTTGAGCATCCACGGCAGCGTCAAGTCGCTGGAGATGCGGCCGACGACCGAGGGCGCCGCGCCCATCGCGGTGAAGTAGGTGTTGGAGGCGGCCTGCACGAGGAAGTAGGGCATGCCCTGCAGCGCGTACAGGAGCGGGACCACCGCCGCGCCGCGCGCTCCCGATCCGGCCGCATCCGGCGCGGAATCTCCGCGCCGCTCCTCTCGGCCCGCGCCTTGGCCCTCGTTCCCCATGGCGCCACCTTACGAACCGGGGAGCTCGTTGTCGCCGTGGCGCCCGCGCCTGTATCCTCTTCCGTTCGCCGAGGCTCCCTTGGACTCCACCGCACCCCGCCTGCCCCGCGTCGCCATCGTCGGCCGCCCCAACGTGGGCAAGTCGACGCTCACCAACCGCATGTGCGGGAGCCTCGTGTCGATCGTCGAGCCCACCGCGGGCGTGACGCGCGACCGCGTCGCCGTGCCGGCGCGCCTGCGCGGACGCCGTCGGCGCCGCTGGGTCGAGGTCGTGGACACCGGAGGCATCGGCATCGTCGACCGCGACGACCTCGGGCCGCTGGTCGAGCGCCAGATCGAGTACGCGCTGTCCACCGCCGACCTGATCCTGTGGCTGGTCGACTCCAAGGAGGGCGTGACGCCCCTCGACGAGCTGGTGGCGCGCCGCCTGCGCGGCATCAGGAAGCCGGTCGTGCTGGTGGCGAACAAGACCGAGGGCCGCGACGCCGCCTGGGCGGTGGGGGAGTTCCACAAGCTGGGCGCCGCGCGCGACCCGCTGGCGATCAGCGCGCAGAACGGCGAGGGCGTCGAGGAGCTCTACGACGAGATCCTGGCGCACTTCGACGAGGAGGGCGACGAGGCGAGCGACGAGGTGCCGCCGGTCAAGACGATGATGCGCCTCGCCGTCGTCGGCCAGCGCAACGCCGGCAAGTCCAGCTTCATCAACGCGCTGGCACGCGAGGAGCGCATGATCGTGTCCGAGGTGCCCGGCACGACGCGCGACTCGGTCGACGTGGTGTTCGAGCGCGACGGCCAGAGCTTCGTGGCCATCGACACCGCCGGCGTGCGGCGCAAGAAGAGCCTGCAGGACGCGATCGAGTTCTACGCCGACTCGCGCTCGCACCGCTCGATCCGCCGCGCCGACGTGGTCGTGCTCCTGTTCGACGTGACGCGCAAGCTCTCTTCGATCGACAAGGATCTGGCGCGCTACGCCATCGACCACCACAAGCCGACCATCCTCGGCGCCAACAAGTGGGACCTGGTGACGGACCTGTCGCCCGAGGACTTCCGCGAGTACATCGACGACCAGCTGCCGAGCCTCGACTTCGCGCCGGTCAGCTTCCTGTCGGCCAAGACCGGCAAGGGCGTCGACGGGACGATGCGCCTCGCGCTCGAGCTGTTCGAGCAGGCGCAGCTGCGCATCTCCACCGGCGAGCTCAACCGCGTCCTGCAGCGCGCCCTGTCCGCGCGCCCGCCCAGCGCCGGCGGCCACGCGGCGCGCGTGCGCTACGCCACGCAGGCGGACACGCGTCCGCCGACCTTCGTGCTGTTCGTCAACGACAAGAAGAACTTCAACAAGGACTACATCCGCTACCT
>JBEBCR010000022.1:0-2612 GCA_041157565.1 Planctomycetota bacterium
GTGGCGCGCACGTCGCGCAGGCAGTACTCGCCGATGTCGTCGATGCGGCCTTGGCGGTAGACGCGCGCCACCTGGCTGCCGTCGATCGATCCCTTGGGGCTCTCGACGTCGAAGCGGCGGCACCAGTACTCGAGTCCGTACGACTCGCGCGTGGCGCCCTGGAAGTTGAACACCTCCATCAGGTCGCAATGGTCCCGCATCTCCCAGCGCTTGGGCAGCAGGTTGCGCGTCGGGCGCACGCCGTGCTGGGCGGAGCGGATCATCAGCATCGGCGCGTCGTAGCCGCGCCCGTTGAACGACACGAGGCGCGGCATGCGGCCCGCGGAGTTGCGCCCCACGAGGGCCCAGAACTTCTCCAGCACCTGCTTCTCGTCGCCGCGGAAGATCTTCGAGTCCTTGACGCGCTCGAAGTCGCGCTCGGGCTGGTGGGCGCCCTCGAGCAGGATCATCCCGCGGTCGTCGTGCACCAGCCACATGCCGATGGCGATGATCTTGCCGAGGCCGGGGAAGAGCCCGGTGCGCTCGGGCACCGCCGCGCGGTCGTGCTCGTCGCGCGCGCGCGACAACAGGTACCCGCGGGTGGTCTCGTCGACCTCCTCCCACAAGTAGCCCGCGACCTCGATGTCGAAGGCGATGACGGATTGCGCTTGCCGCGAGTCGTTCATGCTGCGGCGTCCTCGCGCCGTGCGGGCGAGGTTAGCGCGCCACGGGCGCCGCGACGAGGATTCGCCGACGGGAGCGCGACCAGAGCCACGCCGCGGCCAAGGCGACCGGCGCGAAGCCCGCCGCGCCCCGCCAGGGATCGGGCGGAGCGGCGGCGACCGTGCAGCCTCCGCCGCCGGACGACGGCGACTCCCAGGTGTACGCCTCGGCGACGAGCGCGACGAAGGTGCCTGACGGATCGCGCACGAGCACCGACGCGCGGCCGGGAGGCCCGGGCGGAGCCTCGACCTGCACGAGACCGCGGCCCTGGCGCGCGGCGACGATGGCGGTCGCGCCGCCCGCGCCCGTGGTCGGATCGGCTCCGAAGACCACCTCCAGCTCCGTCGGCAGGTTCACGCCTTGGATCGTGACCAGCGCGCCTCCCGAGCTGGGTCCCGCCGCGGGCGAGATCGACGACAGCAGCGGATCGGAACCGGCGTGGAAGAGGAAGGCGCTGCTGGCGACATGGCCCGAGGGCGAGCGCACTTCGAGCGTGTATGGGCCTCCGGGCGGAGTCGGCCGCGTGCGGAAGCTGAGCGTGCGCGCGTCGACGAGCTCGATCTCGTCCTGCACCACGCCGTCGATCGAGATGCTCGAGCCCGCTTCGAAGTCCGCGCCCACGACGTGCACGAGCGTGCCGCCCTCGGCGCTGCCCGCCGCGGGGAAGACCACGTCGATCGCCGGCAACGCCGCGACGAGCAGCCCCTGGGCCTTGCGGCCTTCGACGCCGCTCGAGTCGATCACGACCACGTCGCGCGGGCCGGGCTGGTCGGCGCGCAGTTCCAGTCGCAGGCGGTTGGCGTCGAGCACCTGCAGCCCGTCGCCTTCCTCGTAGATGTGGGGCCCCACGACGACCACGCAGCCGGAGCGGAAGCCCGTGCCTTGCACGAGGATCGACGCGCCGCCCGAGGGCGAGGCTTGCGCGGGCGAGAGCGACGACACCTGGGGGTTGGCCGGCGCGACGTCCAACGCGCCGGTGGCGATGGCGAGGTCCCCCGGCAGCGTGCGCGCCTGCAGGTCGACGGCGCCGAGTTCGGCGCCGGGCGCCGCGGTCGCCACGAAGGACACGGCCGAACCGAACCACGACACGTTGGAGATGGCGACGTCGGGACGACTCGACTCCAGCATGGAGCCGGGCGCGAGTCCCGAGCCGGACAAGCTGCACGAGCGCGGCACGCCGGGCGCCAGGCGCAGCGGCAAGTCGTCCCACGAACGCCCGAGCACCACGGAGTGGTCGAGCGCCAGCGTGCGCGTCCCGATGGCCGTGGTGGCGCCCAAGGCGACTTGGTGGACGCCGAGGATCGACGCGCCGAAGTCCACCTGCACGCCGCTGGTCGTCGACAAGTTGGCGGCGACCACCGGTCCATCCAGCGGCGCCGCGTACACCTCGTACACGCCCGGATCGAGTCCGCGGATGGCGACGTCGCCGTTCGCGGCGGAGAGCGGGGCGCCGCGCGGCGCGCCGCCGACGGTGCGCGCGACGACGTGCGCGCCGGAGATGGCGGAGCCGCCGACGCGACGCAGCGTGCCGGACACGACGCCGTGCGCCTGCGACGGGTACGCATGGCGCATGCCGCCCTCGTCGTCGGTCGACAGCCCCCGATGCAGGATGATCGTCGTGTCGACGTAGGGGTACATGGTCGCGGCGCAATGCGGCGAATGGTCGAGACCCAGCAGGTGCCCGAGCTCGTGCGCCGCCACGTCCTGCACGTCGAAGCGCCCGGGCTGCCCCGAAGTCGTGAACGACCAGTCGCGGCCGTTGAAGATCACGTCGGCGTCGGTGATCACCCCCGAGCCGTTGAACCAGATCGGCGTCACCGCCACCACGCCGCCGCCGGAGAAGAACCCCGACGAGCCCGTCTCGTCGAACCACACGAGGTGCAGGTCGTCGCTCTGCCAATCGGTGCGCG
>JBEBCR010000023.1:0-3451 GCA_041157565.1 Planctomycetota bacterium
CGCGCCGTGTCGAAGCCCAGGCTCGTGCGCCCGCCATCGGGAGACTGCGCGTCGTCGACGAGCAGCTGCAGGAAGCGCACGACGTCGCGCAGGCGTCCTGCGTCGAGCTCCTCGCGGCCGACCGCCGCGGTCGAGGCTTGCGCGCGCTGGCGGTTCGCCGCACGCGTGGAGCCCAAGGCCAGTTCGAGCACATCTAGTCCGCCGTTCACGACAATCCTCCTTCGAGCGGTTGCGGGCCGGCGCCATGCGCGCCCCGCGGGTTGGCCTCCACGGCGCTGTCCAGACCCAGGTCGCGGGCGAGATCGCGCGGACGGCCTTCCGGCGGCACGGAGCGCAGCCACTCGCGCGCCTCGTCGGCCGATCCTTCCTCGCAGAGAGCCCGCGCGCACAAGACGCGGTGTTCGTCGCTCGGAGACCATACGCAAGCGGCCTGCGCCAGGCTCGCGGCGGAAGGCCAGGCGGCGATCGCGCCGCCGAACGCTTGCGCGAGCACGGATGGCACGGCGAGTCCTTCGAGCTGCAGGGCCGCCAGCAAGCCGCGCACGCGTTCGCGCCACGCGTCGAGTCGCGTCGGGAAAGACGCGTCGAGGCGCGTGAGCATGGACGCGTCGAGGCCGCGCCGCGACGACGCCTCGTCGCCACGCCCTGAAATCGACGGGGCGCCAGTCGCGGTCGCGCCCGCCGTCGGATCCTGCGCGCGCATGGCGAGCGCCAATCGTGCGCCGTCGGCGCAGGCCGAAGCCACCTCCTCGCGCTCGAGGCGCAACAGCTCGATCTCGACTTGCTCGACGAGCAAGGAGCGACCAGACCTGTGCAGGAAGGCCACCCCCTGGCGCGCTGGCGCGTGATCCGCTCGGCCTTCGTCGTCCCGAGGGGCGAGCTCGTGTTCAGCGCGCACGCGGCACCTCCCGCTTGGCCGGCAGCGAAACCGCCAACGTCGCCTGGTCCACTCGTCGCGCACCCAACCCGAGGAACGGCTCCAGCGCGCGCCGCACGGCCGCCAGCTCCACGGGAAGGGGTGCGCGCGTCGTCGCGCCCATCCCCGCGGGGCGATCCAGCACGAACCGGAAGAAGGCGCGCCGCGCCTCGTCGTCCAGTCCGTTGAAGCCGGCGCACGCCGCCACGAGCCGCTCGGGATCGAGGCGCAACGGACGCGCGAACTCGAGGAATGCGCCCGCAGCCGACGGGGTTGCCTGCCGTCCTTGTCCGCCAGACGCGCGGCAGTCGTCCAGCGCGAGGTCGACGTGCGCGTCCAGCCATGGGCCGAGATCCGGCCGACCTTGGTAGCGAGAGGCGGCCCGCGCTATGCGCGCGAAGGCCCGCAGCAGCGCGCGATCCGCGTCGAGCAGCAGGCAACGCTCGAGCAGGCGCGCGCCGATCCTGGCGCGCAGGCGCAACGGGTCGTCGCGCACGATGCGCGCCAGCACTTCGCGCGGTGTCGCGCCGCACAAGAGCAGTCTCCAGCGAGTCGAGTCCGTCTCCGGCGCCATGGACGCCGCGGCGCGCTCCGCGCTCATGGCTCCACCATCGCCGCGATCCTCGGGGCTCCTCGTCGCCTGCGCGCCTCCCTTTGGGCCGGTCGAGTCGCGCGGCGCGGCGCCCACGGCAGCACGCCCGGTCGACGCCGCGTCGGGGCTTGGGTGCCGCGTCCGCCCGGCGCCTTGGCGCGTCGAGGATCGCACCATGTCGCCGGTGTTCGCGGATTGGGTGGACGAGTCGGAGGTCTGGCGACGCGGCGCGTGACGAGCCATGGAGAGGCACCTCGTGACAGGAACGACGGAGGGGGGGAGCGCGACGAAAGGAACGCGCATCCAGCGTCCGATCGCGGACCCGAGGACCTCGCGTCCGGCGCCTGCTCGCGAAGCTAGACGCCCCGCCGAAATCGCGGGGAGGGGGAAACAGCCGCAATGCTGAGCCATAGCGTGTCGCAATTGCTCAAGGATCTATCTGCATTGATCTAGCGACATCGATTCTATGGCGCAGCGAGGCTGGACCGGCCTCCGAGGGCGCAAGCTGCTTGGGGCGAATTCCCCGTTTCGCGGCCCGCCACGCGGCGACGCCGCGTGGGGTGTTCCGCGACGCGAGTCGCTATCCTCTCCGAGTTCGCGCGCACGCGTTTGGAGACGGCAACAGGCCGTCGGCGTGCGCCCCCCCTGGACGACCACTGCATGGACAAGTTGCTGCAAGGCAAGACGGGCCTGGTGCTCGGCGTCGCCAACCGCCGCTCGATCGCCTGGGCCTGCGCCCAATCCCTCTCCAAGGCCGGCATGCGCCTCGCGCTCACCTACATGGGCGAGCGCATGGAGAAGGGCGTGCGCGAGCTCGCCGCGGAACTGCCCGACTCGCTGGTGCTGCCCTGCGACGTGACCCAGCCCGAGACGATCGACTCGGTGGCGCGCGCCTTGAAGGAGGAGTTCGGCGGGCTCGACTGCCTCGTGCACGGGGTCGCGTTCGCCAAGCGCGAGGAGCTGCAAGGCGACTTCTTCAACACCAGCCGCGACGGCTACATGATCGCGCACGAGGTGTCGGCCTACTCGCTCACCGCGGTGACGCGCGCCGTGCTGCCCTTGATGGAGGGCCGCCAGGGCTCGATCGTCACCCTGTCCTACATCGGGGGCGAGCGCGTCATCCCCAACTACAACATCATGGGCATCGCCAAGGCGGCGCTGGAGGCGAGCGTGCGCTACCTGTCGCACGACCTCGGTCCGCGCGGCATCCGCGTCAACGGCATCAGCGCCGGCCCGATCCGCACGTTGTCCTCGGCCGGCGTCTCGGGCTTCACCGACATCCTCGACGAGATCGCCTCGAAGGCGCCGCTGCGGCGCAACGTGACGGCCGACGAAGTGGGCGACACCTGCTACTTCCTCGCCTCGCCGCTCTCGCGCGGCATCACGGGCTCGATCGTCTACGTCGACGGCGGCTACCACATCATGGGCGTGTGAGCCCGCGCGCGGGGGCTCAACCGCCCTCGCGGCCCTGGCGCTCGGCCTTCTCGCGCTTGGCGCGCTCCTGCTCGGCCGGCGTCGGCGGCGGAGGCGGCGGTGGACGAGGCGTCCCGCGCTGCTTGTCGAGCTCCGCGGCCTCGGCGGCCTCGCGCTCCTTGGCGCGCGAGGCGTAGACGCGGCGCCGCAGCTCGCGGGCGTCGAAGACGAACGCCTCGGGCGGCGCGTCGGCGCGCGACCTGCACAGGGCGTCGGCCGCCAGCACCCACAGCGCGATGCCGCCGTCGAGCCGCAGCGAGAGCCGGTCCTTGGCCGCCAGGTCAGGCAGCCACGCGCGCCCCCACAAGTTGCCGCGCGCCTTGAGCGGCTCGCCGCGCTCGAGGTGCGACCACAGCCGCGACACGGGCGCGACGACGACGCCCTTCTCCTCGCGCGCGAAGGTGGCGAGGCGCTCGACGAGGCGCGCCTGCACCGCCGGCGACGGCAGCTTGCGCGCGTCGACGAAGCCG
>JBEBCR010000024.1:0-3256 GCA_041157565.1 Planctomycetota bacterium
GGCACTCGCATCCGCCTGTGCGTCTGGGAGGACCCCAACGACGACCTGCAGCCCAACGACGCCATCCTGCGCGCCGTGCACGCCGACGTGGTTCCCCCGATCGCCGCGCTGGGCTGGGTCGACTACGAACTGCCCGCCAGCGGCGGAGTCGAGGGCGCCTTCTTCCTCGGCGCAGTGGTCGAGACGGACGGCACGTTCGCCGCCATCGGCCTCGTCGACACCGACGCGACGACGACGGGACGCGCCTGGTTCGCGGCGGCGGGTCCGGGGCAGTTCGACCCCGAGCGCCTGGCCGACGCGGGCCCGCAGCGCATCGAAGTGCTGGGTGCCGGCATCCGCGGCGCGTTCCTGCTGCGCGGCGAAGGCACGGGCACGGCGCCGAAGGCCTACTGCGAGGCCAAGCCCAACTCGCTGGGCTGCGCACCGCGCATCCGCGCCTTGGGCGTCGCCAGCGCCAGCGCGGGCACCGGGTTCTACGTGCAGGCGACGGGGCTCCTGAACCGCGGCGCGGGCACGCTGCTCTACAGCGTGCACGGACGCGGCGCCGTGCCGTTCGCGGGCGGCACCATGTGCCTGGCGGGTCCGCTGCGGCGCACGCCGGCCATGCAGAGCGGCGGCAGCGCGCAGAGGCAGGACTGCAGCGGCGTGCACAGCTTCGACTTCGCCGCGTGGGTGGCGAGCGGGGTGGACGCGAGCCTCGTCGCCGGCACGACGGTGGTCGCGCAGTACTACACGCGCGATCCCGGCTTCCCGGCGCCCGACAACGTGGGCTTGAGCGACGCGCTCGAATTCATCCTGGTGCCCTGAGCGACAGGCCCCGTTCCGCGGCCCGGGGGCGGGATGGGGCGGACGAGACGGGTTGCACGCGCGTCCCGCGTAGGCTGGACTGTGCGGCAATGAACGCGCGCCATAAGCCCCTGGTCGCCCACAAGTTCGGTGGCTCGAGCCTCGCCGACGCCGCGCGCATCGAACGCGTGGCGCGCATCCTCGCCTCGCGCGACGAGCGGCAGGTGGTCGTGGTCTCGGCCATGCAGGGCACGACCGACGCCTTGATCGCGCTCGCGAAGCGCGCGGCGGCGCGCGACGAGGGTTGGAGGACCGGCTGCGCGGAACTGCACGAGCGCCACCGCGCGGCGGCGAGCGCCGTGGCCGGCCCCGCGTCCGACGGGCTGCTCGCCACGCTCGACGAGGAGTTCGACCGCCTGCGCGAGCTGCTGCACGCGCAATCGCTGATCGGACACCTGTCCGAGGACCTGCTCGACCTGGTGCAGGGCCTGGGCGAGGTGTGGTCGTCGCTCTTCGTCGCGGCGGCGCTGCGCGCGCGCGGGCTCGCTTGCGCCCGACTCGACGCGCGCGACGCGCTGGTCGTCGAGCATGGCGAACTCGGCGCGACCGTCGACTGGGACGAGTCGCAGGGGAAGCTCGCCGCCCTCAAGCTGCGCGAGGAGCAGCGCGTCGTCGTCACCGGCTTCGTCGCGCGCACCAAGTCCGGACGCGTCACGACGCTCGGCCGCAACGGCAGCGACTACTCGGGCGCCATCTTCGCCGCCCTCTTCGGCGCCGGCGAACTGCACATCTGGACCGACGTCGACGGCGTGCTGAGCGCCGACCCGCGCGTCGTGCCCGAGGCGCTGCTGGTCGAGCGCCTTTCGTACGCGGAGGCCTGCGAGCTCTCCTACTTCGGCGCGAAGGTGATCCACCCGCAGACGATGGCCCCCGCCATCGCGCGCGGCATCCCCATCGTCATCCGCAACACGTTCAACCCCGACCATCCGGGGACGCTCATCTCCAGCGAACCCTCGCAGGTCCCGCCGGTGAAGGGCGTCACGACCTTCGCGGGGCTCGCCCTGCTCGACATCGCGGGCGCGGGGATGATGGGCGTGCCGGGCACGGCCGAACGCGCCTTCTCCGCGCTCAAGCAGGCGGGAGTCTCGGTGGTGATGATCTCGCAGGGCAGCTCGGAGCACTCGATCTGCTGCGTGATCCGCGAGAAGGACGCGCCGGCCGCCGAACGCGCCGTGCGCGAGGCGTTCGGGCGCGAGCTCGACCACGGCCAGATGGAAGGCGTCTCGACGCGCACCGGCGTCGCGGCGCTGGCGGTGGTCGGCGACGGCATGGCCGGAACGCCAGGCACCGCCGCGCGCCTCTTCGCGGCGCTGGGCCGCGCGCGCGTCAACGTGCGCGCCATCGCGCAGGGCGCCTCCGAGCGCAACATCTCGGTCGCCATCGACGCCAGCGACGCCACGCGCGCCCTGCGCGCGGTGCACGCGGGCTTCTACTTGTCGGCGCAGACGATCTCCGTCGGCCTCGTCGGACCGGGCAACGTGGGCGCGGCGCTGGTGCGCCAACTGGCGGCGACGCGCGAGCGGCTCCTGCGCGAGGCGCGCATCGACCTGCGCCTGCGCGCCATCGCCAGCAGCCGCGCCATGTGGCTGGGCGAGGCCGGAGCGAGCCCGCTCGAGGCCCTCGAGGCGCTGCGCGAGCGGCCAGGGCCGCTGGACATGGCGCGCTTCGCCGACCACGTGCGCGCCGACCACGTCCCGCACGCCGTCGTGCTCGACTGCTCGGCGAGCGGCGCGGTGGCCGACCTGTACGCGCAGTGGCTGGCGCGCGGCATCCACGTGGTCGTGGCCAACAAGCAGGCCGGCGCCGGCGACCTCGCGCGGTACCAGGCGATCCGCGCGGCGGAGTCCGCGGGCGGCGCGCGTTGGCGCTACGAAGCCACGGTGGGCGCGGGCCTGCCGATCCTGTGCACCTTGCGCGACCTCGTCGACACCGGCGACCAGCTGCACTCGGTCGAAGGCATCCTCTCGGGCACCTTGGCGTGGCTCTTCAACCATCACGACGTCGGCACGCCCTTCTCCGAGCTCGTGCGCCGCGCCAAGCAGGAGGGCTACACCGAGCCCGATCCGCGCGACGACCTCTCCGGCCTCGACGTGGCGCGCAAGCTCGTCATCCTGGCGCGCGAGTGCGGCTGGAAGACGAGCCTCGCCGACGTGCAGGTCGAAGGACTCGTGCCCGACGAGTTGGCCAAGATCCCCCTCGAGCAGTTCCTGCTGCGGCTCGACGAGCTCGACGAGCGCATGGCCTCGCGCCTCGCAGCGGCGCGCTCGCGCGGCATGGTGCTGCGCTACGCCGCGCGCTTGACGCTCGAGGGCGAGGCGCGCGTGGGCGTGGTCGAAGTGCCCGCCGACCACGCGCTGGCGCACGGACGCTTGACGGACAACCTCGTCCAATTCACGACCGAGCGCTACCG